>JBDRIA010000015.1:0-6318 GCA_043816345.1 Chloroflexota bacterium | reverse complement strand
CTCCTGTTTGGCCTTAGAGGGTGGTTCCCAAGCCACGGAAGGCCCCCATCCCTTCGGCTTCGCTCAGGGCAAGCTCTAACCTTCCCCCGCTCGCGGGGGAAGGGATTTCTCTCCCCCGTGCAACGGGGGAGAGTCAGAGAGGGGGTAGACCGTTCGCAATGTAGCGCATCCCTTTCAAAACACCCCCTTAGCCTCCAGGGCTGCCTTGGCCTCCCTTATCTTCTGTTTCAGCCGACTCTTCCGGAACGCCAACTCCTGAGGCAATTCATCGCCTCTTCGGTCCTCTCCATAGCATCGGTCCTCCTCTTCGTCCACCTCCTGCGCCTTCTTCAGTAACTCTTCCACCTCCGACTCCAGGCGCACCTCCTTCTCCTTCATCCTCCCGTCCTTCCCGTTGGGAAGGATGGCCTTGTGCTTGGAGGCGTTGGCCTCCACCTTGGTCGCATCCAGCAATACTTGCCCCAGCTTCACTAGCCCCGCTCTCTGTCACAGCTCCAGTACCTGTAGAAAGAGGTCAGCCAGTCCTGAAGCGCCACCGGCATCAGCAGCATCTGCTCCGGGTCATAGGGGCGGAAGGTCTTGCTCATCACCGTCTCCTTGGCTCAGAATCGCCCTCATCATATCCCCTATAGCCCCCAGGTGTATTATTACACGGGACGGATTGCCGTCTGAGATCGCTCCTGCAAAAAACTCGTTCGACTATCCCCCTGGCCCCCTTCCCTTCGGCAATCCTGGCCGCTCTGCGCCCTCCGGGGAGTCCCAATCGATTCCGTGCGTCTTTGCCATGCCTCACGGGTCTTCCTGTGCCGTCCTTTGGTGGCCGATGGTGAGCTTGCGAAACCCGTACATCTACCTTGGCTGGAATGGCTGGAATCTATTGCGTTTTCTGGACGGGAGTGGTATTGTACGCCTTTACTGTTTGGCATGGCCGAATAGACGAGAGGAGCATGTAATGACCAGGGAAGTAGCTCTATCGCTCGTTGACCCCATCCTGGAGAGATACAAGGGCCAGCAGGACGCTCTGATTACCATGCTCCAGGAGATTCAGGAGGTCTATGGCTACCTTCCCAAAGAGGTCCTGGAGCGTTTGAGCCAGGAAACCAAGGTCCCGCTGAGTCGGATCTACGCCGTGGCGACGTTCTACGCTCAGTTCTATCTAACTCCACGTGGCCGGAATACGGTGCGCATTTGCCAGGGGACAGCCTGCCACGTTCAGCGGAGCGATCTGGTGATTACGGCTGTGGAGGATACGTTGAGCATTGGAGTGGGAAAGATCTCAGAGGACCTCCAGTTTTCCGTGGAGACGGTCAAGTGTCTTGGGCCTTGTTTTCTAGCGCCGGTAATGATGGTCAATGAGTCCTACCACGGCCAGCTCGACCCGCAGAAAGCCAGGGCGATTCTAAGAGGCTATACCCAGTCCGGGAAGGAGCCCTAGTGGAAAGGCTGAGGAACACCGAAGAGCTACAGAGCCTCCGCGATAGACTGGCAGCTACCCAGGATGGCAACAAGAGTTGTGTCCGAATCTGCATGACCGGATGCCGCGCCCGTGGTGCGGAGCAGGTCAGAGACGCATTTCGAGAGGAGTTGGAGAGGCAGGGCCTGGGAGATGAGGTGGAGGTCCGTGAGACGGGGTGTCAAGGCTTTTGCGCCCAGGCACCGGTGATAGTGGTTGAGCCCCAGGGGTTCTTCTATCAGCAGTTGGCTCCCAAGGATGTCTCTGCCGTTGTCTCGGAAACCCTCAAAGAGGGTAGAGTGGTGGAGCGCCTGCTTTTCCCTGATCCTCAGAGTGGCCAGAGGATTGTCTACGAGAGCGATATCCCCTTTTACAGGGGGCAGCAAAAGAATGTCCTTCGCAACTGTGGAGTCATAGATCCAACAGATATATCGGGCTATATTGCCCGTGGCGGATACTCCGCTCTGGAAAAGGTTCTCGGTAGAATGGGGCCGGAGGAGGTAGTCAGCCAGGTGACAGAGTCCGGGCTGAGGGGGCGTGGAGGAGCAGGATTCCCCACCGGCAGGAAATGGGGGTTTGCCCGGTCTGCCCCCGGGGACGTGAAGTACCTGGTGTGCAACGGAAGCGAGGGAGACCCAGGGGCTTTTATGGATCGAGCGTTAATGGAGGGTGATCCTCATAGTGTGCTGGAGGGAATGCTCATCGCTGCCTACGCCATTGGAGCTAATACCGGCTATATCTACGTAGGGTCTCAAAAACCCATCGCCGTGGAACACCTGAAGATCGCCTTGGCTCAAGCCCAGGAGCTGGGGCTTGTGGGGGAGAACATCTTGGGCTCGGGCTTTGGCTTTGAGATAAGGATAAAAGAGGGTGCTGGTGCATACGTCTGCGGCGAGGAAACGGGGCTTATCGCCTCATTGGAAGGCAGGACAGGGGAGCCGAGACCGAGGCCACCATATCCAGCCGTAAGTGGCTTATGGGGCAAGCCCACCAATATCAACAACGTGGAAACCTACGCCAACGTCCCTCTCATCATCCTCAACGGGGCCGATGAGTACGCCAGCGTAGGAACGGAGCAGGGCAAGGGGACCAAGATATTCTCCCTTGCCGGCAAGGTCAACAACACCGGCCTGGTGGAGGTCCCCATTGGTATCCCGCTAAGAGACGTGGTCTTCGATATCGGTGGTGGAGTACCCGGTGGGAAGAAGTTCAAGGCGGTGCAGATGGGAGGCCCATCGGGTGGCTGTGTGCCGGAGATGCACCTGTCGCTGCCGGTGGACTACGGCTCCCTGGAGGCCATAGGGGCCACCATGGGTGCCGGGGGCATGGTAGTTATGGATGAAGATACCTGCATGGTGGATATGGCCCTGTACTTCCTCTCCTTCCTAGAGGGGGAATCTTGCGGTAAATGCGTTCCCTGCCGGGAGGGAATAAGACGGATGAGGCAAATCCTCGCTGATATTAGCGAAGGAAGAGGGACAGAAGGGGATATAGAGCGACTGGAGCGATTGGCTACTGCCGTTGCAGATGGCTCCCTATGCGCTCTAGGAGGAACTGCGCCTAACACGGTGTTGAGCACTATCCGTTACTTCCGAGATGAATACGATGAGCACATCAAAAATCACAGGTGTCCCGCCGGAATATGCAAGGCGCTTATCTCATAGACATATTAGTTACATCAAACCTGACAAATGCTATGCCTGCTTGATATGCTTGCGCAGGTGCATGGCCGAGACCATCGAGGAGGGCAGGAACATCATCCAGTTCATTAACCAGGACAAGCATACCCAGTGCGGCATCTGCCTCGCCGCCTACCTGCCCAACTTCGGCGCGGTGAGAGTCATCTCCGGGGAGCCGGTGTCACCGCCTCCCTCCGCCGAAGAGAGAGTACTGGTGCGAACAGGAGGCGGAAGCCGATGAACACTAACAGGGAGAGGGATATGGTCACGCTCACCATCGACGGCCGTGAGGTAAAGGCAGAAGAGGGTTCGACTATCTTGGAAGTTGCCAGAGAGCAAGGCATTGATATCCCCAGCCTTTGCTATCATGAAGCAGTGATCCCTGCGGGGGCCTGTCGGCTTTGCGTGGTTGAAGTTGAGGGGGCCATGAATCTCGTGGCATCCTGTTTTTTCCCTGTGTCCAACAATATGGTGGTTAAGACCAACACGGAGAGGGTAATAAATGTCCGGAGGACGGTAATCGAACTCCTTCTTGCACGCTGCCCTAACGTCAAGATAATTCAAGATTTCGCTCGTGAATTTGGCTTAGAAGAGACAGAGTTTGAGCTTGAGGACGAAGAGTGCATCCTTTGTGGTCTTTGTGTCCGAGTATGTGAGGAGATTGTGGGGCTGAGTGCAATCAGCTTGGTCAATCGAGGAACCAAGAGAGAGGTGGCTACCCCTTTCTATGAAGCCTCAAGTGCTTGCATTGGCTGTGGGTCCTGTGCCTATGTTTGCCCCACTGGCTGCATAGAGGTAGAGGACATAGGGGATACGCGAATAATACGCAAGTGGAAGGCGGAATTGAAGTTGAGGAAATGCCGACTTTGTGATAGGTATTTTGCACCCGAAGCTCTGCTTGACTATGTGAGGAAAGAACTGGGGTTGCCAGAAGAGGAATTGGAGGTCTGCCCAAATTGCAGGGTGAGGTGATTGGAAGCGCTGGTTCGCCTATCCGGGGGACCAGTGCCGGCGTCTCTTCGTGAGGAGGAGCGGATTCTGGTTAGGGCCAAGAGGGGGAAACCGATGACCATGCTCAGGCTGCAAATAGATGACAGGGATGTCAGCGCTCCAGAGGGCGCCACCGTCCTTGATGTCACTAAGAGCGCCGGAATTGATATTCCACGCCTGTGTCATATGGCGGGCACTGGTTTGGGGGCTCCTATCAGGCTCTTACTATCTGAGCAACGGGCGTCAGGGGCAATTAGAGAAGAGTGATTTCCCAAAAAGACACCTTGAGCAAGCCTAAGAATGGGCTCTCGACTTCGCCTTGCTCGAATCAGATGTCGTCACCCTCTGATGGCTCGCATTGTCGCTTAGGTTCTACGTCCGACTCTTCTCCGCTCTTGAATCGACTCCAACCCTGAAGGCAGGACCGCCTCCATTGGACTATCCCCTCCTTGACCTTTTTCAACCGTCACAAGAGTGCCGACTATGCACCCACCCTACGTCTTGATGGCCTCCCTAATCTGGGGGTTCAGATTGGGGAATTGTTCTAGGTACTCTACACGCTCGCGGTTCAGCTGTCTCACCATCTCCTCGCGGGTGGTGACGTCATAGCAACGGGTCGGGTCGAACCTGTCCATATCGAAGATGTTGCCGTGTTCGTCGTAAACACCGCCTGTCACTACTTTAGTGCCGAAATCCGGGTATTCTGACCACACGGCAGAGTCACGCAACACGGCCCTAGTTATGTAGCCTATCCCATTCTTCCAGGGCCGATTGCAGGGCCGCAGGGGCGACCCAGGCTTTTCCGGGTTCGGAATCTCCCCGATTCCTCCCGTGTTCATCAGGAAGCACCTGACTTTGCCCTCGTACCTCTTCAAGTACTCATAGAACATATTGCCCTCTTCACCAGGGTCTCCGACGATGAAAGGGTTGGTCCCGACAACCCTTATCGACTGCCCTGCCCTGGTAGGGTCACCGGCCGCAGTCTCTATCGACTCACCTAGCATGAAATAGGCGGCGCATTGCTCCAGCGTCAGTTTCTGCATAATGGGGACGACGGTGTTCCTCCGCGTAATCAGAATGAGGCAGATCCCATCCATCTCTTCCAAGGGGGGAAGGTCGATGGAATCGAAGCGCCGTTCCCTTGGCAAGGTTCGCAGCGGGAGAATACCTCTCCCATTGGCACACAGGTCCTCTTCTAAGTATTGAACATGTCCATTATGGTCAATGTAGAGATTCTGCGACGAGAAGTCTGACGACTCGGTCATTGGACGCAGCAATATGTCGTCGTCGTCCAGATCTGTCTTCAAGAACATAGCTTGTTCCGTCCCCAGGATACGTCCGTCCTTGAGCCGCAAGCCACAGAAGTCGTCCTGAACGACAAGCGCCTGCTCACCTTCCATATCAAGGTAGTGGCTGTGGCCAATGTTGGTGGTCTTGCCCGTCCCGGAGTTGCCGAATATCACAACACCAAGACGCTCTAGCTTGGCAGCAGTAACGTTGAAGACTTTGACCAACTTGCTGGCGGCGTGTACGCCCAGGATGCCTTTGTCTTTCGCCCTATACATGGCCATACGCAGCATCCCTTTCTTGGCTTCGCCCATATAGTCGCTGCCTATGCCGATGGTCACGTTATACTCTGGCATGCAATAAAACCGACCGAAGTTGCCGGTGTTTATGTCCGGCACCATCAGCATATAGAGATTGTCCGCGCCCTCCACCGGGTCTACCTCGCGGCACATCTTGCCCCACATATAGGCTATGTGGTGGTTGGCCCTGTTCTTCGTGGTCACCAGCATGTTGCAGTTGAAGGTGAAATCGGGGTCTTCGCCGCTACCCATAACTCGGTGCGCAAAGTCGATGGGCAACTGGCTGGCATGGCCCGGGTATTCCTTGCCGTCGTGTTCACCTCCAAAGACGCGGGTCAAGTCCTTGTCCATCGATGCCAACATGTCCAACGAGGGGTTCCTGGTAGCCACCTTGTCACTCCCCAACACGATCGTGTACCTGGCAGAGCGGTTGGTCACCCGAGTGTCCCAGTTGTGGCCGCCGAATATGTTCCGCTGGCCCACACTCTCCGCGAGACGTCCCAGTTCGGGGCCCGTATAGAGAGTCACGTTCGTCCCTACTCTGCGAGTGCGGGCAATAAGCTCATTGATCCTTTCCAGAACCGCTTGTCCATCGTATTTCATCATCAGG
>JBDRIA010000014.1:0-6913 GCA_043816345.1 Chloroflexota bacterium | reverse complement strand
TGATGGACTCCATCTCGTCCAGGAACCGCTCGCAACGGAGCTTCTTCTGATGGGAAATGGCGAGAAAACTTGGTTGATTCATGCACCCATTCTACCAACCGGCCATCATAATGGCACCCTGTTTTTCAGAGAGTCCTATATTGAGCCTTGAGATAATCGGCAACGAAACCTTTGTGATGATGTGAAAGCCACACGCCTGGGAATGACCAAGACATCCGAACGAATACCGTAGCTCGCCTTACGGCCCATGAAAGATTATAATCACATCTTGGGCAAGGCCAGGAGCGACAAATGGTTGGCTAGCCCGTGGCCAAAGGGGCAACGGCAGCCTCCACGGCCCGCCAGTGTCTGAAGAAGCATCGAGAAGCAATTTCATAATCCCCTATGAGATAGCCTGCAAGAGAATTAGCGTGGCGTACAAGAGGATACGAGACTACGGCGTCATCGGAGATAGCCGCTCCGCTGCCCTGGTGGGCATCGACGGCTCCATAGACTGGTGCTGTTTCCCCCGCTTCGACTCTCCCAGCGTCTTCGCTGCCATCCTGGACGACAAGGAAGGCGGGCGTTTCCAGATAGCGCCCACCACATCCTATGACACACACCAGGAATACCTTCCAAACACCAACGTCCTCAGCACCACCTTTGAGACCAACCAGGGCCAGGCCACCCTCATAGACTTCATGCCCCTCACCGAGAGCTCTCGCCCCGGCCAATGCCCCCACGAAATCCACCGCGTACTCACCTGTACCCAGGGAACCATGACTGTGGAGTGTCTGTTCCAGCCACGCCTGGACTACGGCCGTGCAAAGACGCGGGTAAACACATCCCGTAGAGGAGCGGTGGCCTCGGGCAACGGCTACTCCCTGGCCCTCTCCTCTCCAGTCCCCCTAGCAGTGAGGCAAAACGAAGCCCAGGCCCGCTTCACTCTTCAAGAAGGGGATGTGCGCTCCTTCGTAGTCTCCTACGGACGAACCAGACCCTCTGCCGTGGCGGCCCTTCACAGCAATGAAAAGCTTCAACGTACAATCCGATACTGGGAATCCCTGACAGAAAGAATTAACTACCATGGGCTATGGAAGAAGGAAGTTGTCCGCTCCTTTCTGGCGCTCCACCTGCTGATCTATGCCCCCACCGGGACCATCGTCGCCGCGCCTACCACCTCCCTCCCCGAGGAGATTGGCGGGGAGCGAAACTGGGACTACCGCTACTCCTGGCTCAGGGACACAGCCTTTGCCCTGGGCACCCTGTACCGCCTGGGCGACATGAGAGATGCCCGTCAGTTCATGAGCTGGATCATAGACGATCTCAAAGCCACTCCGGGTAGGACCCGGATCCTGTATGGCATAGACCCCCAGTCAGACCTGGAGGAGGTGACGTTGGATCACCTCGAGGGATACAGGCAGTCCCGGCCGGTCCGTATTGGCAACGCGGCAGCAGACCAGATTCAAATGGACGTCTTCGGGGAGGTTATCACCAGCATCGCCACCTATCACAGATACGGGGGCTACATATCAAACGAGATATGGGGCCTGGTATCGGACTTTGCCCAGGTGGTGTGCGAGAACTGGACACGTCCAGACCGCGGCATCTGGGAGATTAGAGGCCCCCTCCAGCACTTCGTATACTCCAAGGTCATGTGCTGGGCTGCCCTGGATCAGGCCATTATGTTGGCCCGGACGCTGGAGCGTCCCGCCCCCATCGAGCAATGGCAAGAGACGGCAGACACCATCAAAAAGGAAGTCCTGACCCGGGGGTGGAGCGAGAGAAAGCAATCCTTCGTGCAGCGCTATGGCAGCGAAGCCCTGGACGCCAGCAATCTCCTCATTGCTTTCGTGGGCTTCTTGCCTCCAGATGATCCCCGCATCCAGAGCACCATAAAGGCCACCATCGAAGAGCTGGCCCAGGGACACTTCGTACGCCGCTACAATACCCAGGAAGTCCAGGATGGCCTGACGGGAGGTGAGGGAACCTTCACCATGCTTACCTTCTGGCTCATAGGAAACCTCCTTTTCAGCGGACAGGTGAGAAAGGCCTTCGACCTGTTCCAGGAGTTTCTGGAACTCGCCAACCACCTGGGCCTCTTCTCGGAGATGATGGATCCCAGCACAGGAGAGTTCCTGGGCAACTTCCCCCAGGCCTTCAGCCACCTTGGCCTCATTCACACCGCTCGCAACCTCAACCAGGCACTAAGGCGGGAAAGCGACCTCGCCGACATAATGCTCCCCTAGTGTCGCGTCAGGCTATGACAGTATCTTATTGGGGGCAGTGGGCGAAGCCCCGCCGGGGGTCTGGGGATGTCCATGTTTTGACTCGGATAATCGAACGGGCGTACAATACGCCCCAAGTCAATCTGATCAAGGAGTTGGCCATGGAAAAGATTAGCTTCGACCTCTACTACGACTACAACTGACCCTACGTATACAATGCAGCCGTGTGGCTGGATAGGGTCAAGAAGGTCTACGGCGATAGCCTGGACATAACCTGGAAGAGCTTCTCTCTGGAGCAGGTGAATAGCAAAGAAGGCCCTGAATGGAAGATATGGGAGCAGCCGGAGGACTACCCCAGCCGCGGCCTTCCCGCACTACGTGCCGGAGAGGCGGCCCGCAAGCAGGGTAAGGAGGCCTTCGAGCGATTCCATATGGCTCTCCTCTACGCCAGGCACGGTGAGGTGCGCCAGGACATCGCCGACACCGATGTCCTGGTAGAGCTAGCCACTAGCACCGGACTGGACGTAGAGAAATTCAAGGAAAACCTGGCAGACCGGGATCTGCTGAAGAACATAGCCCGTGACTACACCGAAGCGGTGGAGCAGAAGGGCGTCTTCGGGACGCCAACCTTTGTCTTCGAAAGCGGCGGCAGCAGTTATCTGAAGATGTTCATCCCACCCGAAGAGGACGACCTTTCCCTTTTCGACTCCTTTATCAAGATGGCGAGAGACTCCCTCTACCTGGGCGAGATCAAGAGGCCTCAACCTCCCTGGCCCAAAGGGATTTTCACACCCGCATAGCATGAAGGCATCCGTGACAGGGCAGGGGAGAGCACTGGAGAAATGCTTGGGCATATCCTTTGCCGACCGTGACCTCCTATCCCAGGCCCTGACCCATCCTTCCGCTGTAAATGAGGATCCCCAAGCTTTTTCATCCTCAAACCAGAGGCTTGAGTTCCTCGGGGACGCCTTCATAGACTTCGTAGTAGCCCAGGAGCTGTACCGTCGCCTACCCCAGATGTCCGAAGGGGAGCTTACCGAGCTTCGCTCGGCCATAGTCCGGGGCGAAACCCTGGCGAGAGTGGCTCGTGGCCTCTCCCTGGGCTCGTTCATCTGCATGGGCCAGGGAGAGGAGGGCAGTGGTGGACGTGAGCGGGAGTCTAACCTGGCCGCGACCCTGGAAGCCGTGGTCGGGGCGCTGCTGCTGGACCGTGGGGTCGAGATCGCCTACACCCTCACCCTGGACCTTTTGCAACCGGAACTGGAGCGCACGATACACGAGGGCGTTGCCAAGGACCCCAAATCAAGGCTTCAAGAACTGGCCCAGGGCATGGGAAAAGGCTCCCCGGTCTATCGCACCGTCACCGAGTCTGGCCCAGACCACCTCAGAGTCTTTGCCATCGAGGTAGTCGTGGCGGGCCAGGTCATGGGCACAGGCTCTGGACACCGCAAGGTGGACGGCGAACGCGCCGCTGCTTTAGAGGCCCTCAAGGCCCTGGAAGGGCTATGATAGTATTCAGATCTGAAAATACGCACCATTCTGAGACACCCAAAGGACATAACCCTTAATGCAGAGCAACATTGATGAGATGCCGGTAATCAGCGCACAGCAAGTGGCCTTCAGCTACGGCGATCGAAGGGTTCTGGACGATCTTTCGCTACAAATCCAGCCTGGCGCGATTTTCGGCATCCTGGGCGCCAACGGCGCGGGCAAAACAACCCTCATCCGCCTTCTGGTCGGGCTGCTGAAACCCCGGTCAGGGAGCATCCTTGTGTTTGGAGAACCACCCTCGCCCAATCTCGCCCACCGTATCGGCTACATGCCTCAGTTGAATGCCCTCTACCTGGAGCTCTCCATACAGCAAAACATGAACTTCTTTGCCCGGATGTACGGCCTCTCCAATTCGGCACAGCGACGTGAAGCCGTGGAGGCTGGTATCAATCTGGTGGGCCTTTGGGACAGACGCAAGGACCCTATTCTGCGTCTCAGTGGAGGCATGCGACAGCGGGTAAGCTTGGCCATCGCCCTCGTCCATAGCCCGCCCCTCTTGCTCTTGGATGAGCCGACGGTAGGACTGGACCCGGAGCTTCGGGCAACCTTCTGGGACCACTTTCGCGAGATGTCCGCAGCCGGGACGACGCTGGTTATCTCGAGCCATACCATGGACGACGCCGCCCACTGCGACCGATTAAGCTTCATCCAGGACGGCCGGGTAGTCGCCGAGGGAAGCCCCTCAGAGCTGCGCGCCGCCACAGGAAGAGCCGACGCTACCCTGGAAGATGCATTCCTCTATTTTGTGAGAGGCAGGTAGTCCCTGTGTCAACCAATCGAACCCTCGCCATTGCTACACGGATCATCAGTCAGATGCTTAGAGACCATCGTTCCTTGGCTCTGATCTTCGTCGTCCCTATTGTCGTCATGTCACTGGTGGGCTTCAGCTTCGCCGATCAGCGTGGCATCCTGGACAGGGTAGCTCCCGCCCTGATAGGCGTGTTCGCCTTCTTCTTCACCTTCATCCTCACCGGCGTGAGCTTCCTTCGAGAGCGCTCCCAGGGCACCCTGGAACGGCTGCTGACTACCCCCGTCGGTCGAGGCGACATCCTCGTGGGCTACCTGCTGGGCTTTCTGTTGTTCGCCGCTATACAGTCCGGCGTCATACTCCTGTTCACCATACTGGCTTTGCAGGTGGACTACCAGGGCTCCTTGTGGCAGATATTCGTTCTGCTCATGGTGCTGACCGTCGTCGCCGTCAATCTAGGCATCTTCATATCCACCTTCGCCCGCAACGAGTTCCAGGTGGTGCAGTTCATTCCCCTGGTGCTGGCCCCCCAGGTCTTCCTCTCGGGAGTCATCCTGCCCGTGGAAGACATGCCCGGATACCTGCAAGCCATAGCCCGGGTGTTGCCCTTGACCTACGCCGTGGAAGGACTCCAGGACATCATGCTGCGCGGGCAGACCCTCAGCGACGTTGGCCAGGAGTTGGCCGTACTGGCAGGCCTGGCTGTGGCGCTCCTCGCCCTTGCTGCCGCCACGGTGAGACGGACGTAAGGCCCTTGTCCTAATCGGCGAACTGAATCGTACAACCATCAGGGTAACTCCTGGCTCTTCGAGGAGTGCCGTCGGCCTTTACAACATCAATAATTCGAGCGGGGTCGGTCTCGTATTCCAGAATTCGCAGTGCCCGAGTCAGGTGTCTTTCTAGGCAGGTGGGATGGTACGCGGTTTCTGTCTCTCTTAGTTCTTGCTTGGGTACACGTGCGCCACGTCGGTTTTGCCATATCATATCTGCCAATTCTTGTGCATAGCTTTCGTCCATGGACCCTGCAAACAGCCTCAGCTGATTTGTATCCGAGAAGTCGGAGTATTGGAATACCCCGTCTGATGCCACACTCCACATTGCGCTCTTCATTGCGAGCATACCCAGATAGTATTTTGTACCAAATAGCAGGTGATATTGAGTCTGGTTGTGCTTATTCACCATGCGAAAGCTCAGCCCACGCCAGCCACGTTCCTGAAGAGCCTCCTGATACGCTTTCACCAGATAAACTTCTCTACCCCATGAGTCCGTAATACCCAAAGCAGCACGCCATCTCTCGTCTCCAAATAGTTCGTCCAAACGTGTGTGCTTTGATGGGTCTTGTAGGAACCATTGGTTCAATGGTTGATAGCTGAAGTTGATGAGCACTTCTGATTGGGAGTGCCGGGCAATACGCTCGACGAGCGTCATTGGAAAACCTGTCGGCCCAAAGGGATCTATGAATACGAACGATGGAGCCAGCCGCTGGTTTTGTGCCTCCAGGCGTGCCAATTGTTCTCCGATGACCTGCTCAAAGGTAGCGCAAATGGGATGCACACGGATGCTGGAGGGGAGACTTATATCCATCAATCTATCTTGAAGGTTATCGAACCTATCTTGGCGCTCCTCGATGAACACGAACACCAAGTCCATACCTGGTCGCGTAATCCTGTTGGAGAGTTGATGCTGAAGAACTACATTCAGTGCCAATATCGGCGAACCAGGCTCACCTCCCCTGTACTCCCCCGGTCCTGCAAATCCGTCAATATATAGCAAACGTCGGGGGTCTCGCGCCTGTGCCAAAATAGCGAACCAAGCCTTTAGATAATAGGTAAGAATGTCATGTTTTGCCTGGGTATGCGGTTCAATGTCACACAGCATTGCTTGGTTACTCATTTTGCCTTCTTCCCAAATGCCTTCAGGCTTTTACTTGTGCAGCAATCGGTCTGCTTGAATGAGAGTGGCGTGGGTGCTTCCCATTACCAATGTTCTGAGCTGAACCAGCATATTCAAGCACGCTGCTAGCAAGTGGTGGCACCCCGCTCAACTCTTCTCCATCCAGCATTCTCCCACCCGCCTTGGGAGTTCGCCCGCCCCACTGCTTGAAGAAAAACGGGACATTGGCCACCAAACACTGGTCGCGAATATCCCTGGCCCAGGAGCCGTCCATTGGCCGTGCTTTGTTCCCGCTCTCCCCACCCACAATAACCCAGTGAATGCCTTGCAGGTCTAGCTTGAGCGGTTTCAGAAGTGGCTCACAAGATAGAAACCGCACAGCCGCTGGAACCTGGCACAATATGGGAATCCTACGGTCTGCCCAAACCTGGTTCTCTACGGAAACTCCAGCCCAAACATGGCTCGGCCACTCCCCCGACGACTGCGCATATTCCAGCATTCGCTCAGGACGCTT
>JBDRIA010000013.1:0-59730 GCA_043816345.1 Chloroflexota bacterium | reverse complement strand
CCTCAGTATGCCCCGTCTCCCGGGCAATTTCTCTCATCACCCCGTCCGTGTCCCTGGAGGAAATCTTGGAAAATCCCTGGGCCAGCGGGCTGTAGGCGATGATGGTGACTTCGTGGTGCTGGCAGTAGGGAATAAGGTCATAGAAAACCCCGCTGGATACCCGTCAGCTTGCTGACGGGAGGAAAGCGGGTCGCCGTAAGGCGAGCAGGGAAGGATTGTCTGGGCAGTGGAGGAGATGATATAAAGTCTGGGTGGGGATAAGAAGGACCAAACACGCTGTATACGATCTGAAGTACCATCTGGTATGGGTGCCGAAATATCGAGCACACGACTTGGATGGGGAGGTTAGCGAGTACCTGAAAGAGGTGTTTAAACGGATTGCGGAGGAATACGAGTTTCATATAGATACGATGGAGGTTATGGAAGACCACGTGCACGTATTCATCGAGGCGGCGCCGGCGTATTCTCCTGCGCGACTGGTACAGATACTGAAGAGCATATCTGCACGTGAAGTATACAAGAAGTTCCCCAAGATGAGGAAGGCGATGTGGTCGGGAAAGATATGGAGTGACGGGTACTTCGTGAGGAGTGTAGGGGACAAAGTAACGGCAGACGTGATCAGGAAATACATCAAGTATCAAAGACATGAGGACAATCCTCGGCAACTGGCCATGTTTGAAAAGCGGTAGCACGGCCAGATGCCCCCCAGCTTGCTGGGGGGTAGGTCACTCCGAGGGAGTCCTTCCACGGAAGGACGACCGAAGAATCTAAGGCGAAGTGCTGCGTTTACGCGAAGGCTTTAGATTCTTCGCTTCGCTCAGAATGACATTAGAGCCATATCATCACCTGACGTACATGACCTAAGGGAATAATCACCTAACATTATGTCAATCTGCATGACAAACTACTCGACATAACTTATATAGGGCGAAGATATACCACCTGTCCCCTATCCCTGCGATACAGCCATATAACCCCTCCCCTCATTTCGCTCCTCAATGGTTCCCAAGTACACGAACTCCCCCCTCGGATGTAACCTTCCGTGCCCTTCCCTCCGCAAAGTCGATGTGCACCGTGCCGCCCTCGCATTCCATCGTTACCTGGGATCTGTCCCAGCTCACCACTTTCCGGGGAATGGTGTCTATGACGTTGTTTTCCCCATGCTTGAAATTCATCCACGGCTCCAGGGAGTCCAACCGTAGCGAGTTCTTCATCTCTCCCGCGTCCACAATGACAAGTCCCTCGGGACTACAGCTGAAAAAGGGCTTGGCGGGTAGGCCGTCTGCCTCCAGGGTCATGAACGCTCCTTTCCATCATAGCGGTGATTTGCCCAGAACCCTGGCGCGTCGTGCTGCTGGCCCTTCTGGTGAGCCAACATCTCCCCAATGGCCTTCAGCAGATGGTCCAGGCCCCATCCCTTGGCCGCCGATACCGTTACAACGCTCTCCTGGTTCAATGCTGTCCTGAGATGTTTGGCATACTCTTCTTCCTGGCCCCGGCCCATCAGAAGGTCTATCTTGTTCAGGATCAGAATCCGGGCTTTCCCTTCCAGATGGAGCTCGGCCAGCAGATCATCCACCACCTGGACTTGCTCCGGTGCATTCTGGTGCGTTATATCAATGACGTGGAGGATCCCATCAGCCTCTTCCAGTTCTTCCAGGGTCGCCCTGAAGGCGGCCACCAGCAGGGGTGGCAATTTCTGGATGAAACCTACGGTATCCGTAAGCAGAAAAGACCGGTTGTCTGGGAGTCGTATTTTCCTGGTAACGGGGTCCAGTGTGGAGAACAGCTTGTCCTCCGCCACTACCCCCGCGTTGCTAAGGGCATTGAGCAGAGTGCTCTTTCCAGCGTTCGTGTATCCTACCAGGGACAACACAGGTACGCCCTGGCGCTGCCGGCGCTGCCGGTAGAGGGAACGTTGCTGGCGCACCTGTTCCAGCTCTCGCTTCAGTTTTTGAATCTTGTTGCGTATCAGGCGGCGGTCCGTTTCCAGCTGAGTCTCGCCAGGCCCCCGGGTGCCTATACCTCCGCCCAGTCGTTCCAGGTGGGCCCACTGGCCTACCAGCCGGGGCAGCAAGTACTCGTGCTGGGCCAGCTCCACCTGCAATCGCCCCTCGTGGGTCTGGGCCCGCCTGGCAAACACGTCCAGTATAAGAGCGGTGCGATCAATGACCTTCACATCCAGTGCTTGTTCCAGGTTCCTCTGCTGGGTAGGTGTCAGCTCGTCGTCGAATATCACTACGTCGGCTTGCAAGTTGTCCCGCAGGACCTGTATCTCTTCAAGCTTTCCTTTACCCACATAGGTGTGAGTACGCTTGTCCAGACGCTGGGTGAGGGTGCTCACCACTTCGGCGCCCGCGGTATGGGCCAGTAGCCCCAGTTCCTCCAGCGAGTCCTCTAACGTCCAAAGGTGAGGAGCACCCTTGATCTCCATTCCCACCAGAATAGCCCTTTCCGGGCGGACCTTCGTAGATATGATAGCCTTGGGCGTAGTTGATTACCTCCTTGGGTTCCTAGCTGGAGGGCGGGTCGGGTATCCGCCAGGACGCCAGGCGTTCCAGCCCCTTTTCTAGCTGGTCATCGGCGATGGTCAGAGACAGTCGAATGTACCCCTCGCCATATCTGCCGTAGCCGGCCCCAGGCGTCACCACAATGTCCTTCTCCTCAATCAGCAGAGCAGAAAAGGCTCCCGATTTCCATCCCGGGGGAAGTTTGGCCCAGACATAGAGGCTGGCCTTCGGAACGGCCACCTCCAGCCCTATCTGCCTCAGCGTTGCCACCACTTTGTCTCGGCGTCTCTGGTATATTCGGTTGTGCTCCTGGATACAGTCCTGGGGACCTTGCAGGGCCTCTATTGCGGCATACTGGATTGCCTGGGGTATCCCAGAGTCCAGGTTGGATTTCACCCGCATCAGGGCATTGATCATGTCGGCATTCCCCACGGCCATGCCTATGCGCCACCCAGTCATATTGTAGCTCTTGGACAGAGAGTGAAACTCCATGCCCACCTCTTTGGCCCCTGGCACCTGTAGGAAGCTCGCGGGCCTATGATCGTCGTAGGCTACCTCCGTGTATGGGGCATCGTGGAGCACAGGAATATTGTAGCGACGGGCGAAGGCCACCACCTCCTCGAAGAACCCCTCTCCGGCAATCGCACCTGTAGGGTTGTTGGGATAGTTGATCCACAGGACCTTGGCTTTTTCTGCCACGTCCGTAGGGATGGCCTTCAGGTCTGGAAGCCATTGATTCTCCTCCAGCAGGGGCATCCAGTGACACTCACCCCCGGCGAAAAGGGTACCCACGGAGTAGACGGGATAGCCGGGATCCGGGACAAGAGCCACATCCCCGGGGTCTATGAAGCACAGGGCGGCGTGCCCAATGCCTTCCTTGGCACCGATGAGGGGCAGCACCTCCTTGTCCGGGTCCAGAACCACACCGAAGCGGCTCTCATACCACTGGGCAATGGCACGGCGCAGCTCCGGCAGGCCCTCCGACTCCGGATAGCGATGATTGGGAGGGTCATTGCTCGCCTCGTGCAGGCGATTCAAGATGTGAGACGGAGTCGGAATATCCGGGTCACCAATAGCGAAGGTGACCACGTCGACCCCTTCGGCCCGCTTCTGGGCTATCTTGCGACTGATCTCCACAAACAGGTACGGCGGCAGCTGGTCTATGCGATTGGCGAACTTCATGGAACACCTCCACTATCGAGAACGGCGAGAACCTTCGCGTCGAGCTTCTTCCGAGATGATGTCCAGAGCCTCCTCATTCCTCAAGGCAGCGTCGATGGCATCGAGCACTGCTGCTCTGTTTTGACGCTCTAACCGGGATTTCGGCATTCCAAATCGTTCATACGCGATTCGAATTAAGTCCATTTTGGTCAGTTCTTGAGTATGCAACAACTCTTTGGCCTTTGTTAGGTCTATAGAGGCTAAGTCTATGCCTCGGAGGTGGCTGACTTGAACGTTCTTTTTGCCAGGCTTGTGGCGGGATACAACAGTCAGTCCCGCTAGTACTTCGTCGACATTATGGCTGGAGTACCTCTGCAAAACTCTACTAAGTTTGTTTAGGGCATCCGCGAGCTTTGGATTTCCTGTCCGGGGATTCCTATACACACGGGCAAAATCCTGAAGAGCGTCCGATAGGTCTTTCACAGAAAGAGCCCCTGCCGCTTGCTGCTCTGCTGTATCAGCCATTACAACCGGACGCTGGTTCTGTTTTCTATCGGGGTTCACAGCGCATCGATCCTTGCTTTCAGGTTGTCTACTAGGCTTCTGAATTGGTCACCAAAGCCGCGCTTTCCTACATTTTGGGTTAGCCCTCCGGAGGAGGTGCGCTCTCGGTCATATACAGGAAGCCCCATGGTCAACGACTCTCCGATTCCGACGCCATCCTCAATGTAAGGAGTCACCAGGTCGCTATCCCATCGCCTTTGTAGGACACGCAGATGTTGAGTATGGTTGTCACTGTATCCTGAATATCCCCTTGCGGTTTTTATCCTGGTTACTACCAAGCCAATTAGTTCAGTATCGGGCACATAAGTACCTGGTACAGAGGTAGCTCCGGTGCCCAGAAATTGGGCATAGCGCTGGAGCATTCCATCTATGCCATCTTGAATCAAATCAACCAGGTGTGGGGCACCGCGTTCCATCACTGCTTCTGGTATGACAGGGACGATATAGCCGTGGCTCAGCGCAATCGCATTTTGCGTCACGATCTTCGTTGCGGGCGGACAGTCAACAATGATGTAATCGTATTCATTATCAACACCTGTTGACTCTAGCCACTGACAAAGCAACGTTCTCTTCGTCCATTCGGAAGTGATGGCATCACCAACTTGAGATGCTGTCAATTTAATTTCGGTATCGTCGAGTTGCAGAGCTGCCGGCACTAGGTCTAGGGTAGGATAACGATTTCTAGGTATAGGGCTCTTGATTACAATCTCTGTGCCTGGCATAGCTGACCCAGGCATCGTCAAATGTTGAAATACCCTGTTTATGGTTCTGTCACCTCTGACAGCGGCTTGCCACTTGGCGACATCTCCCAGACAAACGATCGAGAGGCTGCTTTGGTGGTCTATGTCGATTAGGAGCACTCGCTTGCCGTCATGGTATCGGGCGAGTCCCGTTGCCAAATGGAACGCCAACGTAGTTTTGCCTACCCCACCTTTGAAGTTGATAATGCTAATGCGTTTGGCCAAGCTAACCCCCCTCGGCCCGCTTCTGGGCTATCTTGCGGCTGATCTCCACAAACAGGTACGGTGGGAGCTGGTCTATGCGATTGGCGAACTTCATGCGCTCTGCTCCTTATCGTGCATCTCCGATGTAAAAATCTCCTGCATAACCTGCAACGCCCTCTCCCGGACTTGTCCTTCAAAAAGCCTTGCCCACCGAGGCAACTCCGCCTCCAACTCCACGTGTTCCTCCCCCACGGCCAACTTACCCGAAATGGCAACTCCTTGCGCCCTGAAGGAGAAGGTCAACCCGTTCTCTTGCCACTCCTGCTGGAGCCCAGATATCTCTGTGCCAAACCGGGCCATCAGCTTGGAGTTGTTGGCCTTCAACTCCTCCAGCGCTCTATCTTTGGTCGTTCCGTGGGGGAAGGAAACCTTCATGGATACCTCATTTTCCTATCTCTTTCATCCATCCCAATCGCCCTCGAAAACCTCCTCCGCTGGCCCTTCGAGCCATACCTGCCCTCTTCTGTCCAGGGCGATCCCAAGGGTGCCCCCTGGCAGCATTATGTCAACATCGTTGCCGGAGTAGCCGTGCAGCCTGGAGGCCACGGCGATGGCGCAGGCTCCCGTTCCGCAGGCCATCGTCTCCCCTGCCCCCCGCTCCCATACCCGCGCCGTGAGACCGCTCCAATCACCCACATTTACAATAGAGAAGTTCACGCGCTTCGGGAACATAGCATGGCGCTCCACCTGCGGCCCGATGCGATGAAGCGGAAACTCCTCCACGGGCATTTCGACGAAGGCGACGGCGTGGGGATTGCCCATGGAGACAAAGGTAAGTTTCAGCTCCACATCTTCCACCGTCAGGGGATAGTCTATCACTGGCCCTTCAATAATCCCCTCGGGGAGAGCGACTGGAACCTCCTCAGGACGCAGCTCCGCCTCACCCATGCCCACTCGCGCCCGGGCGACCTTACCGTCCTGCCAGACAGGCTCTAGGACACGAATCCCTGCCTTTGTCTCCACCTCCAGGTGGCCCCTTGCCTCCCTCAACTATGCCTCGCTCCAGAGCGTACTTGGCCAGACATCGTATGCCGTTGCCACACATCTCCGCCTCCGAGCCGTCCGGGTTGAACATCCGCATCCGCACGTCCGCCGAGTCCGAAGGCAAGACCAGTAGAATGCCATCGGCTCCCACTCCCATGTGACGGTCGCACATGGCCCTGGCCAGAGACGGCCAGTCGACATTGAAGCCGCGAGCATCTATCACGACGTAGTCGTTGCCCGCGCCGTGCATCTTGGTAAACCTCACCCGGCTTCCTCCCTGTGAGCCTCGTTGTGCCACTCTTCAAGACATCTGTGGCACTTCTCACGACACTGGCGAATGTACTGGGGAGCGTGGAATCCCAGGTATACTCCTATTGTCAGACCCATTAGCAATCGCAGCACGTAAGCACCTCCTGCATCACCTAGATTCTACCATAGGATGCCTAGACCCTATCAAATGGGTTTCGACACACTGCACGGCGCGAATAGTCGCCTCTGATCCGCCTGCATCCAGCCAGTGGATGCGAGGGTCCCTGAGACGGAACCAGGCGTACTGGTGCCGCGCAAAACGATGGGTAGCCGTCTTGATTCGAGCCACGGCTTCCTCCAGGGACAGCTCACCCCTTATGTATGCCGCCATCTCACGATACCCCAGGCTGGACATGGACGGCAGCTCGGGAGAGTACCCCTTCTCCAAGAGATGCGCCACCTCCTGGGGCCAGTCCCCTGCCACCATCGCCTCCACCCGACGGTCGATGCGCTCATACAGCCGCGGCCTCTCCATCGTCAGGCCAATGACCAGGCTGTGGTACGGCGGCTCCTCCCGTCCCTGGGCCTGGGAGAAGGGTATTCCCGTTTCGTCGTACACCTCCAGGGCGCGCACCACCCGACGTACGTTCCGAGGGTCTATGCGGGACGCCGCCGCAGAGTCCACAGCCTGAAGCCGCCGCCACAGGGCCTCGTGCCCTTCTTCCCTGGCCTCCGCCTCCAGCCGCGCCCTCAGCGATGGGTTGGGAGGGACCTGGGGCGCGTGAAAGCCCTCCAGGAGACCCCAGATATACTGCCCCGTGCCGCCCACCAGAAGGGGCAACCTGCCCCGGCCCTGGATGTCCTGGACGGCCTCGCGCGCCTGGGCCAGGTACAGGGCCAGGCTGTAAGGCTCATCGGGGTCTACGATGTCCACCAGGTGATGGGGAACGAGGCTGCGTTCTTGCACCGATGGCTTGGCGGTGCCGATGTCCATGTGACGGTACACCTGGCGGCTGTCCCCGTTGACAATCTCGCCACCGAAGCGCCGAGCCAACTCCAACGCCAGCCCGCTCTTGCCCGCCGCCGTCGGCCCAACGATGGCTATAAGGGGGTAAGGGGACATAAGAACATTGTTAATGGCTAACAAACCAACCTCTCTTACCCCCTGTCAAGCATTTCAGTCTGTTTGCTTCCTTCTTTCAAGTGACCATACGAAATCGAGGAACACGGGACTCTCAGGGTAGAGGTTTCTGAAGAGCTTTTGCCAGGCATAATAATGGTCCTTAATGAGGATCATGTTTAGGCTTAAGAAAACCCGGTCGCTCAGTTCTTCTATGTTTGCCTTTCTTCGTATGGCGTCAATGGTCGTAAGAACGAATTGGTTGTAGGGGATGGGGAAATCCTTCCTAAAGTTCTTCATCATTACACTATCCAGAGGCACGTGCAAAAAGGGCCTCAATCTGTCTGCTGTCGTGCTATCGGGGAGATGTGCCCACCCTACATAAACTTTGAGGAACACGTTTATGGGCTTTTGTGCCTCGCCGTATGAGACTTTCGCACCTTTGTTGGTGGCAATTGCTTCCATCACCTTACTCACAAAGTCGTCGTGAAACTCGTCAAACTCACCTAGCGATTTAACACGGACGAGTTTTTGAACTTCCTCCCAGGCCAATTCCTCAAACTTGCGCACCGTCCCCTTTTCCATTACACGTCCTATAGAAGGGTTGAACGTCATCATGGCAATCCCCTTCGACACAAACTCTGATTCCCTTTTCTTCAGATCTGCAATCAACCTGATTAGTTCATCGCTTGCCATACTCATCTCCCTCCTACCTAACGATCTGGCAAATCCCTCCCCCCCTACCCCTCCGCCATCTGCCGCGCGATCTCCACAAAGCTCACAGCGTTGAGGCTGGCTCCCCCCACCAGCGCGCCGTTCACGTTGGGCTGGCTGGCATACTCGGCGGCATTGGCAGGGGTCACGCTGCCCCCGTACAGCAAAGGCACCTCCTGAGCCGCAGCCTCGCCGTACATCTCCGTCAGGGTACGGCGTATGGCTCCCATCATAGCCTCGGCGTCCTCCGCCGTCGCAGCAATCCCCGTCCCGATGGCCCATATCGGCTCGTAGGCCACAGCCAGAGTGTCACTGGACGACACGCCGTCCAGTGCTCCCCGCAGCTGCCCCGTCACCACCTCCTCCGCCCTGCCCGCTTCTCGCTCCTCCAATCGCTCCCCAACACACAGGATGGGACGCAGTCCTTCAACGGAAGGACGCAGCCCCACACCCAGCGCGGCTTTTATCTTCCGGTTCACCGCCGCGTCCGTCTCCCCGAAATACTGCCGCCGCTCCGAGTGGCCCAGAATGACGTACTGGCACAGCCCCGCCAGCATCCCCGGCGACACCTCGCCTGTGTAGGCCCCCTTCTCCTCGTAGTGCATGTTCTGTGCACCTACCCTGATTGATGTACCCTCCACCACGTCCTTCACGGCCTTCAGCGAGATAAAGGGTGGACACACCACCTTCTCCACTCCGCGAATAGCCTCCAGGGCCTCGCGCATCTCGGAAGCCAGAGCTACGGCCTCGGCCAGGGTGGTGTTCATCTTCCAGTTTCCAGCGACGATGGGCGTGGGCATGTGAGACCTCCTTGTGCGTGGCACTCATTCTTCAAACATTTCGGAACGGCCCTTCGACAAGCTCAGGGTGAGCGGGATAGGTGGATGTCATTCTGAGCGAAGCGAAGAATCTAAAGCCTTTGCCTAAATTCAGCACTTCGCCTTAGATTCTTCGGTCGTCCTTCCTTGGAAGGACTCCCTCAGAATGACATGGGTAAAGGTACGTGTTCTGGTGGGATAATCGCGTTCTGCAAAGTACTCTATGGCCCGAACTTGATCAGCTTGCCGGCGTGGGCCAGGGCCAGGAGCATAGCCTGGGTGGCCGGTATGCGTCCCAGCGACCCGGTGGCACAAGCCCTCTCGTGGAAAGCCTCCACTCCCTCCCCCAGGGTCAGTCTGGAGTGTATGAGCAGGGGCACAGGATGCCAGCTATGGTTCGCCAGTATCGAGGGCGTGGCATGGTCCCCCGCGACAATGAAGGCATCTGGTTTCAGGTCCAGTAGACTGGGAATAAACTCATCTATCGCCTCTAGAGCCTGCACCTTTGCATCGAAGTTGCCATCTTCCCCTGCCGCGTCTGCGGGCTTGTAGTGCAGATAGAAGAAATCGTGCTCCTGGAAGTGGTTGCTGAGGGTCTCCACCTCCTCCTGGAAGGTGGAGCCGGTGGGAATAATCGTCATGCCCACTACCTTTGCAAGGCCACGATACATGGGGTAGGCAGCTATCGCAGCGGGATTGAGCTGGTACGTGTGGCCGAAGTCCGGCAGCGCAGGTAGCTGGGAAAAGCCGCGCAAAAGGACCATGTTGGCCCTCTCCCTGTCCCCCAGCACCTCCCTGGCCCCCTCGATAAGGGCGTTGACCGCCGCTGCGGTCTTTTCAGCCCCTCTGTCCAGGGCCTCCACTCGCCTGGGAGGAACGCCCACCACCTGGGGATCGGTCTCAGTCACCTTCTCGCTCAGGCCCTGGCCCCGAAAGAGGGCCACGAAGCGGTAGTCCTGCACAGGGAAAACACGCACTTCCAGGCCCGGAACCTCTATCTGATCAAGCTGCTGGCAGAGTGGGATGCTCTCCTGCGAGCTGATGCGCCCTGCCCGGCGGTCCACGAGCTTGCCCTGTCCATCCACGGTGCAGAAGTTGCCCCGGGCGGCCACGTCGCCCTCTTGCACATCCACTTCAATGCCCAATGCCTCCAGCACGCCCCGGCCAATGAGATACTTCACGGGGTCATATCCGAAGAGCGATAGGTGCCCAGGCCCGCTGCCAGGGGTAATGCCCGGCAGGACCGGCGTGGTGAGTCCACAGGCGCTGCGGGAGGCCAGGCTATCCAGGTTGGGCATTCGAGCTACCTCTAGCTCCGACTTGCCCCTCTCAGGATGCGGTGCGCCCCCCAAGCCATCGACCACCAGCATGAGAATTCTGGAAGAGGTAGACTGGCATATCTCTGCAATGTGCGGGAAATCTATCATCGGCTTTATTCCTCCTTGTCCATCAAGGCAGCTACTCCAGGTAGGGTCTTCCCCTCCAGGAACTCCAGAGAGGCGCCGCCCCCGGTTGATACGTGGGTCATCCGGTCCGCCAGACCCAGTGAGTCCGCCACCTCCGCGGTCGAGCCACCACCCAAAACGGTGATGACCCCATTCAGACTCCCTATGGCAGATGCTAGCTCTCGCGTCCCTCTGCTAAAGGCCGGGAACTCGAAGACTCCCATGGGCCCGTTCCAGAGAATTGTCTTGCCCCGGGCCACCTCGGCCCTGAAGATGTCCAGAGTCCGATGGCCGATGTCCATGATGTACCATCCGTCAGGCACATCCTCAACATCCACGGTACGGCTCTTGGCCTCCGGGCCAAACTCATCGGCGACGACCACGTCCACGGGGATCAGAAGAGAAATGCCCTTCTCCCTGGCCCGCTTCATCACACCTCGGGCTAGCTCCAGCCGATCATCTTCCACCTGGGAGCTGCCCACGGGATTTCCCTGGGACTTGAGGAAGGTGGCGGCCATGCCCCCGCCAACCAGAAGAGTATCTACCTTGTCCAGGAAGTTCTCCACGACCCCCATCTTATCGCTTACCTTGGCCCCTCCCAGGGCTACCACCAGAGGCCGCAGGGGAGAGTGGAGCACCAGGTCCAGGGCATCCAGCTCCTTCTCCATCAGGAAGCCTGCCACCGACGGCAGATAGTGGGTGATGCCTTCCGTAGAGGCGTGAGCGCGATGGGCCACGGCAAACCCATCGTTCACAAAGACATCCGCCAGGGCCGCCAGCGAACGGGCGAAGTCGGCATCGTTTCGCTCCTCCTCTGGATAGAACCGCAGGTTTTCCAAGAGAAGTATCTTCCCCGGCTTCAACTCCTTCACCGCGGCCTCAACCCTGGGGCCAACGCACTCGTCTATGCAGGCTACGTCTTCTTGCAGTAGCTCCGACAGGCGCTGGCCCACCGGAGCTAGCCTCATCCCCTCCACTACCTTGCCTCCCGGCCTACCGAGATGGGAGCAAAGGATTACCATCGCCCCACACTCTTGCAAGTATCGCAGTGTGGGAAGGACGGCGCGAAGGCGGCCATCGTCGCCGATTCGACCTTGCTCCAGCGTGACATTGAAATCCACCCTCACCAGGACCCGCTTGCCATTGACCTTTATGTCCCGTACGGTTCGCTTTTCCACAGAGCCTCCCAGAATGTTAAGTATCCCTGGTCACCAAGAAGTGGGCTAAGCAGATGAGATCATCTGCTCCTTGTGAAGAGGGGCCAGCTTCATCCAGGGCCGCTAGGGCCTCCTGGCACAGGGTATCGGCTTTCTCCTGAGAGAAATCCCTGGCACCCAACCTGTCCAAAACCTCAATAACCCTTGCCGCATCCTCGGGTTCCATCACCCGCTTGAAGTATACGTCGTCCAGAGAGCGCTTCTCAGCGCCGGTGGCATTTTGAAGGGCGTAGATGATGGGCAAATACTTCTTCTTGTTGAGGATATCCCCCGCCAGGGGTTTTCCATTGTTCCCAGACCCCCACAGGGCCAGAATGTCATTCCTGATCTGGAAGGCCAGACCCAGCTTATGACCATACCGCGCCATGGCCTGCACCGCCCCCTCCGGCGCGGAGGCCATAAGCGCCCCAAACTCTGCGGCACAGCTCATAAGAGCAGAGGTCTTCCCTTCCACCATCTGAAAGTAAGCATCTTGTGAGATGTCTACCCGCTCCTGGTAGGTCAGGTCCAGGTATTGCCCCTCGCAGAGACGCAGGCAGGCCGTGTCCAGGATGGCCACCGCCCTCAGCGCCTGTTCCGGAGGCATCCCCTTCTCCGTTTGCCGTAGCAGGCTCAGGCGGGCCAATGCATGCATCCCATCGCCGGCGTTGATGCCCTGGGCGGGTCCCCACATCCACCACACCGTGGGCCTGTGATGCCGCTCCGGTGTGTCGTCCTGAATATCGTTGTGGATTAGTGAGAAGTTGTGCACCAGTTCCAGAGCCGCGGCGGCGGGCAACGCTTTTTTGAGATTGCCCCCCAGAGCTTCGCAGGCGAGGAGACAGAGGGTGGAACGAATGCGCTTGCCAGTCTCCATTTCGACCGCTTCCCCCTGCTCATCCAGCCAGCCCATTTGATACGCCATCATCCGGTACAGGGGGAGGGTCTGTCCCATGATCAAGGACTTGAGCTCAGCCTCTATGTTCTCTCCATAGCGACTGAATGCGGAGGGTAAGCTCATGATCTTCATGGAGAGTGCCTGATATTCGTTTTTTCTTCCAGGTTCCGGCCTTCCAGGGCGCTGATTTTCTCCACCCTGCGGGCATGACGCCCTCCCTCGAACTGGGTCTCCAGGTAGACTTTCACTATGTCCCTGGCGACTTCCTGCGTTATAGCCTGGCTTCCCAGGCAGAGGACGTTGGCATCATTATGCTCTCGGGCGCGGCGGGCGCTGAAAGCATCGTGGCAAAGGGCAGCCCGGACTCCGGGGACTTTGTTGGCAGTAATGCTCATGCCGATGCCAGTCCCGCATATGAGCATTCCCCTATCGAAACGGCTGTCACCAACCGCTTGGGCCACCTCCCACGCCACATCTGGATAGTCCACGGGGTTGGTATCATAGCACCCGAAGTCCTGATACTCATAGCCTAGCTCCTGGAGCAGGCTCATCAAATGGCGCTTTAGCTCCACGCCATTATGGTCGCATCCCAGGGCTACCTTCACAGCGCGACTCCTTCTTTTCCCATCTCGGCTCCTTGAACGGCCTTTCCAATCCCCGGGCACACCTGCCCCAAGAGAGAGGTGGATATGGCTCCTTCTCGCACAATCTGGGGAATGTCCGAAGTCATGTCTACAATGGTGGAGGCCACCTCCAAGGGGCAGGCTCCCCCGTCCAGTATCATGTCTACCTCTTCTCCCAGCTGTTGGCGTACCTCCTTGGCAGTAGCGGGTTCGCTTTCTCCGAACCTGTTGGCGCTGGTACCCGTCAGCGGAGCGCCCGTAGCCTCGATGAGCTTAAGGGCCAGGGGATGATTAGGCACACGCACCGCCACTGTCCCTTTCCCCGCCGTCACAAGAGATGAGATGGAGTGCCCTTTGTGTAAGATCAGGGTAAGTGCGCCGGGCCAGAATCGCTCGGCCAAGTCCCAGGCTATCTGGGGAATATGGACTGCCGCCTTCTTCATGTCCGTCGCGCTAGCCAGAAGCAGGGGTAACGCCATCTCCAGGGGCCGGTGTTTCACTTGATACACCCGGCGTACCGCGTCCTCTATGAAGGCATTAGCTCCAAGGGCATATAGCGTATCGGTGGGAAAGGCTACAAGTCCTCCCTGCAGAAGAGTGGATACCGCCGTCTCTACCTGGTGTTCAACGGTCTGAATTCCTTGAGGGCCACTCATGTTTTATCTTGACCGAGTATACCACAGATGCTAATCTGAGGGCGACGGTTTTGCAAGCAACACAGGAGAGAATGTCCTCCCAAAGCAAGGAACCTACCACCCACCGGATAGCTACCAGCGACGACGTTGAAGTCTCCACCTATCTAGAGATCGCTGAGGCAAAAGGAGGACTGCGCCCCGCCGCAGAAGAAACCCCCAGTGGCAAGGGCGAGGCAGTAGTGGTGGTAGACTTCGGCTCCCAGTACAGCCACCTCATCGCACGGCGAATCAGAGAGTGCAGGGTGTACTGCGAGATAGTACCCCACGATGCCCCCTGGGAGCAGGTAGCTCCTCTCAATCCTCGGGGAGTAATCCTGTCCGGCGGCCCCGCCAGTGTCTACGAACCAAATGCCCCTATGGCTCCCCCCTGGCTATATGAGAGACATCTCCCCGTCCTGGGAATCTGCTACGGGCTACAGGTTCTGGTCCACCAGCTAGGAGGAAAGGTGGTGCCAGGGAGCAGGCGTGAGTACGGCCATGCCGTTCTCCATCAGAACGCCGAAAAAAGCCCCCTCTTCGCCGACCTGCCCTCTTCCATCACAGTGTGGATGAGCCACGGAGACCAGGTCCAGGAGCTGCCTCCCGGCTTCCGCTCCCTGGCCTACACCGACAACTCCCCCATTGCCGTCCTGGGCAACGACAAAGGAGTCCTGGGCCTTCAGTTCCATCCAGAGGTGGTACACACCCCTGAAGGCAAGAAGATTATCGAAAATTTCCTGTACCGCATCTGCCAATGCCAGGGGACATGGACCCCCAGCAACTTCGCCGATGAGAGCGTAGCCCGTATTAAGGAGCAAGTGGGAGATGGCAAGGTCATCTGCGCCCTTTCCGGAGGGGTAGACTCCGCGGTGGCTGCCGCTCTCATCCACAGGGCCGTCGGCGAGCAACTCACCTGCATCTTCGTCAACAACGGCCTCCTCCGCCAGGGAGAGGCCCAGCAGGTCATCGAGACCTTTGAGCGCAACCTGAAGATGAACCTGGTCTACGTGGACGCCACCGAGGACTTCCTCACGCGGCTGGCCACGGTCGTAGACCCCGAGGAGAAGCGCCGCACCATAGGAGAGGACTTCATACGGGTGTTCGAGAAGCAGGCAGACCAGCTTGGCCAAGTGGACTTCCTGGCCCAGGGTACCCTCTACCCCGACGTCATCGAGAGCCAGTCCTCCGATAGCAAGGCTTCGGCCACCATCAAGAGCCACCACAACGTCGGCGGCCTTCCGGAGAACATGACCCTCTCCCTGGTCGAACCCCTGCGTTACCTCTTCAAGGACGAGGTGCGAGAGGTGGGGTTGGCCCTGGGTCTGCCGGAGGAGATGGTGTACCGTCAGCCCTTCCCCGGCCCTGGCCTGGCCATCCGCATCATCGGCGAGGTCACCTGGGAAAAACTGGAGGTGCTGCGGGCCTGCGACTGGATCGTCATGGACGAGATCCAGTCAGCCAACCTCTACAACGAGCTATGGCAGAGCTTCGCCGTCCTCACCGACACCCGCACCGTGGGTGTCATGGGCGACTTCCGCACCTACGGCTACATGGTGGCAATACGTGCCGTCACCAGCGAGGACGCCATGACCGCCGATTGGGCCCGCCTCCCCTACGACGTGCTGGCGAAAATCTCCAGCCGCATCGTCAACGAGGTGGCAGAGGTCAACCGCGTCGTCTATGACATCACCTCCAAGCCCCCTGGGACCATAGAATGGGAGTAGCCTCCCGCTCATCCTGAGCCTGTCGAAGGATCATTCCCAGCGCCCCCTATGTCATTCCGAGTCCTTCCTGGGAAGGACTCGGAATCCAGTGCCTCACCCCCACTAACAGAACCAAGCCCTTAGCCCCCTTCCACCACCCGCCGCTCTTCCTCCGTCAGCCCGTACAGCTCATACACCAGCTCGTCTATCTCCCCATCCACCCGCTCCACCTCTCGCAGCAAATCGTCCCGCTCGCTGGTAGGTATGTCCCGTATCGGCCCCAGCCGCCCTTGCAGCTCCAGCATCCGATCCATCTTACCATCGCTGACGTTACTCGCCTTGCGTTGGGACCAGTTGAGCGACAATTGACGGAACGTCGTTAGCTAGCACTTCAAATTGATCGAGAAGGGTTTCTTCGTCTCGCACGTGAGAGAGGTGAGCCAGAAGTTGGCCCATCACCACAACGCGAACGTCGGCCCGAGGCAAGATTTGGTGACCTTGATGTAGTCTCTGCACCTGCGCACTTGCCTCCGCCGTCACATCAATGAGAATGTCACGCAGATCTCGAGAATCAGATATATCACTCGGCGAGTTTTTCCTGCACACCACGATGCTATCCAGATCAATAGGCTCTTTCGCTTGACGTTTCGGAGTTGCAACCGACATTTCGGACTTGATCGGATGGCATTGAACTACACGGAAGCCCGCCCTGAGCAGAGACTGGGCAAGATTGCGCCATCCTTCCACGCGCGCGTGGTGATAAGTAAAAACCAAGATGCCGTCGTCCTTCAACACTCTACTGCATTCGAGCCAAACGTTTGTGAGCCGTTCTAGGAAGGTGTCGGCATCTGAGTGTTGCACCTCGGCCGTTGAGCGGGTAGATTCACTTGCAAAATAGCCGTTGGCACCCAGCATGTGGCGCTGCCAGACGTAGAAAAAATCCGCCAATTCTGAATAGTGTACGTTATCAAAGAACGGCGGGTCGGTGATCACGGCGTCGATACTGGCAGAAGGCATATCTGTGGTCGCTGAGTCACCACAACTCAAAAAAACAGGTGCATTTGGCCCGAGTGTGGCAAATGAAATCGCCGCCTCCAAGGAAGTATGCCTCGACAGGCCGAACATCTTCCGAGACTTCAAACCGTCACGCGTCTTGTCCACAAGTAACTCCGAAGGATCCTCCCAATAGCTCACTGCTCGCAACAGGCGAGTCTTGAACAATGTAGAGAAAGCACCGGAACTCTTCGGAGTGCCCCAGACGTTTGCCTCTAGGGGCATGCGTTCAGGTTTCAATATGTGATGAGAAAACATGTGGCGTACGGCTCCGGTGCCCTCACCCTTGTAAGATGCAAACATGTTGTTGAACTCAAGGGCACCAGTGAACAGGCATGTGAAGATTTCCCGCAGTGGTTCTTTCTCAATCGCAGAGATACGCTCCGCGAGGATGCTCAAGCAAAGCAACTGTCTGTCATTGAACATCTGGTGCCAGTACAGATAACCGTAGTTCAGCACTTGATTTGTATTGTGGCCAGGACGTATCTCGGCCACCGGATAAGGATCTCCACGATTGCATAGTGCATGCTGTGCATCTCGGTAGAGACTGAGATCGTACTGGTCGATGGGGAGATATGCTTTGTTTTCATCCGGGGTGACAACAAGTTTTGCATACATTCTGTGTTTGGGTGGACTACCCTGGTTTCTAATAGTTTCCCCAATGGGAAATGTGGTATTGCATGTCTGGCACGTTGCGTGCTTGCCGCGCGCCGGGCCCTGTCTTGGGTCAAAAACCTCGTCGCAAGTATCGCATTTGTATGCCTTTAATATATCTGCAACTGTACCTATGCTGCCGCACCGTCGACATAGCACTTGCGCCCTGGAGTAGCGCCCGGGATACGCATGTCTGGCAAATGCATATGTAGGAAACAGATCAACAGCTTGTTTGCAAAGAGGACAATCGACTTGCTTAACCCAAAAATAGTAGAGCACCGTTGCCATACGGCCATCTTCGAGCCGAGCTTTATAGTAGCCCAAGATTTCATTCGAAACGTCCCGTCGAATTGCCTCGAAGGCAGCCATGAGCTCTTGCCGGGAAGTGAGCTTAAGGCTCGTTCTCACTTGGAAATAGGCAACAGGATTGATGTCCCGGCCAACAGCCCGAGCCCCAAGTTTCAGTGTCTCTCCGACTGTCGTACCACTCCCCATGAAGGGATCGAACACCACGGCACCTGGGAACCTAGTCGGACTACGGTAGAGTTCCATCACATCAGCAGACTGCGGAGCCAGCGCCCCGATCACTATTGCTCTGAACACCGAACCCAGCCGTTGGGCCCACCATTTGTGGATGTGGCTGGCCGGTCGGTGTACTTCTTTTCTCCAGCTCTCCGCCTGCGCTATCTGGCTGATTTCCTCGAAAGGAAACCAGGGATCCTCAATTGCGCGCTTGCCTGTAACTCCGCTTGGTTCTAGCGGCTCGGGCGGGGCAGCAAGAGGTAGCTGTCTATTCATCGGCGTTGGAACGTGGCGTAGACGTTGGCCTGATCGTTACCCTCGATGGGCTTCCCTGCGCTGAGCGGTACGCAATAAACACATGCTCTCTGCCTGCGTCGGGATTTGACACGTGTTGCGGCAATAATGTATTCGACCCAAGGTTAAACTCGTAGCCCACTACTAGCTGGTCACTTTCGACTCTTCTCAACTCTCCAACGGCCTGAAGCCGCGAGTCAATCGGAAACTCAGCCGGGACAATGAGTGTCCGCTGCCCAACAGTACCGGTTGCTATAGCGAACGGTGTGGGACAAACGTACATTTTGCGATCCCGGATCATGATGTCACCGTAGGACCCGAAACCTTTGATGCTCTTGTTCCTGTGCACGTACGTGTGATCTGCGTTCAGGAAGTCCCCATGGCAGAGCACCATGTCGATCACCGGATAGTCGTCCTCAGCAACGTTGCTGGGGTAACGGCCAAACAAGTAGTAGATCGTTCGCCCGCCGTGAATTCCCGTCGGCACCTGGCTGTTTGAGTCATAAGATGCCTCGCGCCCGGGATAGGCAAGGCCCTTGACCTCATACCCTTCGGGGGAATTCACGAGGCGAAAATCTGGATAGGTATTCCTGGCAGGCAGATCATAGTTCAGACCCAGTGAGTCCAGTCTCTGTTGAAACCAGTCCTGGAAATGGAACTCTTTGTCTTGCCTAGACACCCTGTGGATGAGCTGTCCGTTTGCTATGGCCGTATCGCAGGTGATGAACACGTCAATCCAAGTGCCTTTAGTTTCCAACAAGTGTGTCTCCTGCTTCCTGGAACATCGGGCTAGCCTGACAGCGTGTTCCTCGGTTTGCATATCAATATATCACACACGAGGAGAAGGGGGATCAGTACCCCCTTCTCCACCAGCTCCGCCACTCTCTGCTTCGCCTCTTCTTTGTTCATAGCCATCTTCTCCGTCTTTCCTCCCGCCACTTCCCCATTACCCCTTCACCCCCCCTATTGCTACCCTGAGTCTACCATGCCACTGCGCTGCCACTCCCCAACCCCATCTCCTCCAGCCGCTCATCATCAATGCCAGAGTAATGGGCTATCTCGTGCGCTAGTAAGTCGGCGGCGGGCGGCCCGCTCTGCGCCGCCTCTGGGTACTTGCTTTCTTAGTGTAAACCGTTTACACTAAGCTAAGTACAAGAGTTAGTGTAAACGTTTACAGAAGGTGTGGGCATGCCGAGAGGTGATCCAAGCAAGGTTCTAGCGGTGCGGATTCCTCAAACCCAGTATGGATCGCTAAAATCTGAAGCCCGTAGGCGCAGAATGCGTCTGTCTGACTACGTGCGTCGCTTGTTGGGAGCCGAGGCGGATCGGTTGAGCTCTACCCAAGGAATCGTTGCGAAGGATGAAACTTCTGAGGCCGTAGCGGTGAGTGCGCCTGATAGGGCTTTCGCAGCTCCCGCGGGTGGGCCCTCCAAGACTTGGGTCGGAATTGGACGAAAAGTGGGTGGGAACGAGTATTGTCCTTGCGGTAGTGGACGCAAATACAAGAGGTGTCATGGGAGAATGCCAGGCTAGAACTAGGGGCAAGAAGTACCGCATCCATCACTTCTTACATAGCTAGCATCCCCGCCATCCCCGCCATCCCCGCCATCCCCGCCTTACCCCACCACCCGCCCTCTGCTACCCTGAGTGTACCATGCCACTTCGCTGCCACTCCACTGCCCCACCACCATCCTTCACGCTGCGTGAAGGACCCCACCGACAAACAATCAAAGAGCATGTACCATTCCAAAGCTAATCGACGCAATAAAAATGAAATTTCCGCAAACAATCAAAAACCTCTCGATCCCTTCCCCCGCTAACGGGGGAAGGTCAGAGCTTGCCCTGAGCGAAGCCGAAGGGATGGGGGCCTATCCCCACCAACCCCTACCCCAGTCCCATCTCCTCCAGTCGCTCATCATCGATGCCGAAATGATGGGCTATCTCGTGGGCTACCGTGACCTTGATCTCCCGTGCCATCTCCTCTCGGGTGTGGCACATGGCCTCCACCGGCCCCTGGAAGATGGTGATCTTGTCCGGCAGGACCAGGTTGTAGTTCTCCCTGTCTGTCAGGGGAATGCCCTCGTACAGCCCCAGCAGCTCCTCCTCATGGTCTAGCTCCGCCTCGGCCATCTGAGCGCGGCTGGGCCATTGCTGGACCACTACGGCAACGTTATCCAGTCGCGCCAGTAGCTCCTGGGGCAACTCTTCGATAGCGTCAAGGACCAGCTCCTCAAACTCTTCTTGTCGCAAGGCTCTTCCTCTTCTTCTTGGGCGACTCGACCCTGCTATGCCGTCAGTCCCACCTCTGCTCTCAGACCCTTGAGCACGTCCAAGTTAGCCTTGTCAGGCCCTTTGCCATCCTCACCCGGGACCTCCAGCAAGAATGGGACATCCATGAAGGCGGGATGCCTCATGATGATGCGAAAGGCTTCCAGGCCCATATGTCCCTGGCCGATGTTTTCGTGGCGGTCCACTCCGGAGGCAAAAGGCGTCTTGCTGTCGTTGGCATGGACCACCACCAAGTTGGATAAGCCAACCTCCCGATCGAACTCCTCCATGACCCGCTCCAGCCCTGCCTTCTCGGTGACCTCAAACCCCGCAGCGAAAAGGTGTTGAGTATCCAGACATACCCCCATCTGAGGGTTGGACACAGCCTTCACCATCTGTCCAATCTCCTGGAAGCTGGACCCTATGTGCTGTCCCATGCCGGCGCTGTTCTCAATGATAAGCCGGGCGGCACCCGGAGATGCCCTCAACACCTGCTCAAGAGCACCTACAGCCTGGTCAAATACACCCGAAAAGCCGGCTCCCAGGTGACTGCCCGCATGGAAGATGACCCCGACAGCCCCAATCTCCTCTGCCACCCGCATGTAGTTGATGAGGGTCTGCACAGACTTGGACAGCTGTTCCTCACTGGGACTGCCCAGATTTACCAGGTATATGCCATGAAGAAATGTGGGGCTAATACCAGTGCTCTTGGCTTTTTCTCGAAAAGCCGAGGCCACTGCAGGGGGAATTGGTTTGAAGGCCCAACCCCTGGGCGAAGAAGCGAATATCTGGATGGTCTCGGCGCCCATTTCCTGCGCCCTGTCGATTGCCTTGTCCAAGCCGCCGGAGGTGGAAACGTGAGCTCCTACCTTCATAATGCCTCCTCACATTGTGACAGATGCTTGGCCAGAGGTTAATTATAGTACGTGAAGGGATCTAACCGAAGGGCCTGAGCGAGAGTTAAAGGGGTAATAGGACTTTCGGGTACATCACAGATTGACATATGGCTAATATTGTCATAATATTATGACAATATTAGCCTCGACGGAAATACGAATTACATACACAAGGGACATCACATGAAACGCACACTCTCGGTTCGGTTAGATGAAGAAGATGTAGAGAAACTGACTTCCAGGGCCACCGAAATCGGCCTCACGCTCTCTACCCTGGCAAGGCTTCTGATCCGTGACTCCCTCTCTGGCACTCACTCGCCTTTCCTGACTCCCAGCGACGCTACATCTTCTCGGGCATCTGGAAGCCAGGACATGGGGCGTACCAAAGTTGCGGGACCGCCTCTCAGCCCTCGGGAGGCAGAAATACTCTCCAAGATCGCCGAAGGCCAGGCCAACCAGCGAATAGCCCATACCCTGGGAGTGAGCCGGGAGACAATCAAGAAGGACCTGGCCTCCATCATCAGGAAGCTGTCCGCGACCGACCGGACCCACGCCGTTGTCCTGGCAATAAGGCAGGGCCACATCCGCCCCACGAGTGAATGACACCTGGGGTGAATGCCTGGGAATGTAGAGACCATATGCCAGAGTCTCGAAACTCTGCTGACCATAGAAAGATTAGGCCCCTGCCCTTGAATCCGGAGGAGGACAAGTATGAAAGGAAGCCCGCGAGAGTCTCTGGTTTTGACAAGCACGAGGATAACCCCGACGTCCCATCATATCCCGGAGCTTCCCCTTAGATGAAGCAGTAGAGGCCTACCAGTGGATGCGGGAAGAAGCCCTTCGGGTGAGGAACCCTCAAACCGTGAAGGATCTTTCCACGACGCCTCATCGCTAAACCTCTCGATAGCTACCCCAGAGGCAGATGCCCGCTCGTGGTGAGCATACAAGAGTGGATGCTACCTGCTCCTGGAAAGGAATGGCAGTGGCAGACGCCGGAAAAGCTTGCCCAAATCTCCGGTTTCCCACACCAGGAGGACCTGGCTGGCAATCCAAATAGAGCTGTAAGTGCCCACAGTGATTCCAATGAGAAGCACAATCAGGAAGTCCCGGATGGTGGGTCCTCCGAAGAGCAGCAGGGCCAGGATGGCAAATAGCATGGTAAGGCTGGTATTGAGAGATCGCCCTATGGTGTCCTGAATGCTGATGTTGATGGTGGTGCTCATGTCCCGGCCAATGCCCCTGGTAAGATTCTCCCGGATTCGGTCGAAGACTACGATGGTGTCGTGGACGCTGTAACCAATGATGGTCAGGATACCAGCGATGAACATAGCGTTCACCTCAAGATTGAAAACCCGTCCCAAGATGGAGAAAACACCCAGCACTATCACTACATCGTGAATTAGGGCAACGATGGCCGATATTCCATATCTGAAAGGCGATGGCACTCGACGGAATGCCCACGTTATGTATATGAGGATAGCTACTGAGGCGATGATAACGATAACAACGGCATTGCGCACCGTCTCCGATGCTATGCTGGGAGAAACGGAGAAGAAATCCGAGATTTCAACACCAGACTCCAGATTGGCTTCAAGGGCACTCGCAATCCTCTCACGCTCAGAGGCTTCATCACCCTGGGACTCCTCTAAAGTGCGGGTGCGGATGAAGAAGCTGCCCTCACCCAAACGCTGAATCACGGCGTCCGGATGGCCCAGAGCAGCAAGCTGAGAACGCAGAGTTTCCTGGGCCACGTTCTCCTGAAACTCCAGGGTCATGGAAGACCCTCCCGTGAACTCCAGCCCGGTGTCAAGGCCATCGGGCATCAGAAGAGAGGCAATACTCACCAGCATCACCGCGGCGGAGATGAGGAAGAACCAGTTGCGCTTTCCAACAAAGTCCACTTTACCTCATCTCCTCTCTCCCAGCGCTGGGCCAGGCCTGGAAGCAGCTTCCTTCTTCTCCACGGGAGAATACGAATACAGGGACACGTACCGCCCCAAAGGGGTGATGGCAACGATTCGGAGAAGGGTGCGCGTCACTGTGAGGGCGGAGAACATACTCACGGCCACGCCAATGAAAAGGGTAACTGCAAAGCCCGTGACCAGCCCGGTGCCCAGGCGAGAGCCAAACCAGAAAAGGATAGCACATGTAATGAAGGTGGAGACATTGCTATCCCGAATGGCGGGCCAGGCACGGTTGAAGCCCGTCTCAATGGAGGCTATCAGGGTGCGGCCGCTGCGCAACTCTTCCTTCATCCGCTCGAAGATGAGGATGTTGGCGTCTACGGCCATACCGATAGACAGGATGAAGGCAGCGATGCCCCCCAGGGTCAGGGTAATGGGCCACAGCTTGAGGATGGCCAGGACGATCACGCTGTAGATTATGAGAGCTATACACGCCATGACGCCAGGCAACCTGTAATAGAGAGCCATGAACAGTAGCACCAATCCCAGGCCAATCAAGCCTGCCACAACGCTCTTCTTGAGAGAGTCCTTCCCAAGCGTGGCGTCCACATCTTGCTCTTGGATAAGGGCAAGCGGGACCTGAAGTCGTCCCGACTCTAACTGAATGGCAATGGTGCGCACTCGGTCCATGGTGAAATCCGGACCTTGAATGAAGGCTCGCCCACCGGTGATGGCCTGCAATGCTATAGGAGCTATCAGCAACTCATCATCCAGGAAAAAGGCCGTGCGATTGTTGGTACCGGCGATTCGCTGGGTATGCTCAGCAAAGATCCTGGCGCCCTCACTGTCGAACTCCAGGTTGACCACGGGCACGTTCAGGGTGGGATGCGTGCCCGGATAGGCCCGCACCAGGTCATCGCCTGTGAGATTCAAAGGGTTGTCCACGTGATACTGAGGGTCTTTGCAGCTCTGTGTGATGTCCTCTGGATCGTTAAGGCAGATGCGCTCCTTGAGCTCCAACTGGGCCGTTTGCCCAATGAGTCGTTTGGCCTCCTCCACTCCACCCGTGACAACGAAAGACATCTCCTGGAAGTTATAAGAGTCTATAGGAGGCAACTGCTCCTGGAAGGCTTCCAGAATAGCGTCTTTTTCTTCGGTCTTCAATTCAGGGAACTCTATTGTGAAGATGCTCTCCGTTAGCTTATTTACAGCCGTGTCCTCGCGGTCCAATCCCACCATTGCAGAGCGGATGACCTCGGTTTCCACGGGTTCCGAGAACTCGAGGTTCATAGTGGCGAAAGGGAATGCCTCCCGGAGCGCTTGTTCAATAACATCCCTCTCCGCAGCCTGGATGACATTCCCATCATCGTCCAGATCAGCCGGCTGCAGGGACGGCAGTTCGATGACAAAGGTTCGACTATCCTCCTTTTCAATGGCGGCATCAGATCGCCCCGCAGATGCCAGGATAGAGCGAAGGGCATCAGTCTGAACATCCTCCTGGAAATTCACCCTGGCCTTGGTTGTGCCAACCCCAGGCAACTGCACCAGGATGCGATCCCCACCCAACCTCTGAATGATAGGCTCGGCAACCCCAAAGGAGTTGACCCGCCGCTCAATGGTCTTGATAACTCCATCCATCTGATCGGAGGTGGGTAACTGGCCCTCAGCAGGCTGGGCCTCGTACACCAGATGGCTTCCACCTTCCAGGTCCAGGCCTAGCTGCAGGCCCAAAATGGTATCTCCGCCTCGTTCCAAGTTAAGCCCCCCCAGGGATATGTTAATCTCCTGAAAGGCAAGAGAGGCCCCTGCCAGGGCCACGATGACAGAGATGAAGAGGAACCGTCTTATTGGGAATCTGCGCATTTATCTTCCTTGGCTAAGAATCAGTCCTATTCTACGTCACCTTCGGCAAAAGGCAAAGAGCTACTACTGCGATGTAATGGTAACTTACTCTGCTCTAGTCGGTCAGGACATGCGAAAGCCGCCCCAAGTGGTAGGCGGCTTTCGCATGGATTGCTGAATCACCGCTGACGCGGCTTCTAGAAAGATCCCCTAATAAGCCCCGACTCTCCTTCTGGAGTTGTGCTGCCTCCTGAGGAATGGGGGTATGTCCAACTCAGACTCGTCGTGAATGGCCTCCATTATGAGTTGGGAGATATGCTCATCCTTGGGGACAAAAGAACCCTCTGAGGAGAACCCCGTGGCGATGATGGTTATCTTCACTTCATCTTCCATCTTCAGGTCTGTGACCATGCCGAAGAAGATATTGGCATCAGGGTCTGCCGCAGCGCGAATGACATCGGCAGCAGCCTGGACCTCCATCAGGGAGAGGTCTGTGCCTCCCGTTATGTTGAATAGAATGCCCTTGGCCCCATCTATGGATACATCCAGAAGTGAACTGGTCACCGCGGCTCTAGCAGCATCAACTGCCTTGTTTTCACCCGTACCGCGACCAATAGCCATCCAGGCCGGACCGGCGTTGCTCATCACCGTCCTAACGTCGGCAAAGTCCAGGTTTATTTCCCCGGGCACCGTCACGAGCTCGGCGATAGATTGTACCCCTTGCCTCAGCACATCATCGGCCATCCGGAAGGCATTCTCCATGGTCACCTTCTCGTCGCAAACGGCAAATAGACGATCGTTAGGGATGATGATAAGGGTATCCACCTTGTCCTTCAGGCGGGCAATGCCCTCTTCGGCAAGCTTGCGCCGCCGACTGCCCTCAAAGCCAAAAGGCTTGGTGACCACGGCGATGGTGAGGGCCTCCGTCTCTTTGGCTATCTCCGCCACTATCGGCGCTGCCCCCGTCCCGGTACCACCCCCCATGCCCGCGGCGATGAACACCATATCCGAGCCCTTCAGCGCCTCGAGTATCTCCTCCCTGCTCTCTTCTGCGGAATCCTTACCCTTCTCCGGGTCTCCTCCAACGCCAAGGCCCCGGGTGAGCTTCTCACCCATGCGGATTCTCAGGGGCACCTCACAACGCATCAGAGCCTGAGCGTCGGTGTTCACACCCAGGTACTCCACCCCCTGGACCCGCTCCCGAAACATCCGGGAGACGGCGTTGCACCCTCCTCCACCCACGCCAACCACCTTGATCCTGGCTACACCATCGTTTTCATAGGACTTACTAGTCACGACGACACCTCCTTTGCTAGTGCATGAACCCTGTGTCCAAAATTGCTCAGCCAGTGCTTCACGAGGAAGCTGTACTTGGAAACACCATTACCGTAGACTCCATTCCCGTCCATACGGCAATGTCTTGCATCCCAGAAGAGAAGGCCCAGAGCAGTAGCGAAGGCAGGGTCTTCCAGGTCTCGAGGCACCCATACCGATGCCGTTGGCACTCCGATTCTCACCGGCCCCGGCCATATACTGCTGGCCAACTCCTCCATGCCCGATAGCTTGGACGACCCCCCGGTCAATACCAAGCCCCCTGGGGGCGCACTATCCAGACCAGCATTATCCACCTCTCTAAGGATGAGGCGCAGCAGCTCATCCACGCGATCGTGAATCACCTCGCACAGACTCTGTCGGGAGACCTGAGAGAAAGCCTGATTCCCGAAACCCGGCAACCGTAAATCCTCCTGGGCATCCACGGCAGCGGGAATGGCATGGCCGTACTTAAGTTTTGCTTCTTCGGCAGCCAAAGAGAAGGTAGTAAAGGCGATGGAAATATCTCGGGTAAGCTGAAAGCCCCCCACCGGAATGACATTCGTGTGCCATATGCTCCCTTCCAGGAATATGGAGATGTCACTGGTTCCTCCACCAATGTCCACCAGAACCACCCCTATGTCCCGTTCATCTTCCGAGAGGATGGCTTCTGCACTGGCCAGAGGCTCCAACACAAGACCCCTTACCTTGACCCTGGCTCTGCGCAGTGCCTCTACCAGGTTGTCCACAGATGTTGGATCCGCCATAACCACGTGGCTTTCTACCTCCACAGTGGATGCATACATGCCCCTGGGGTCATGTACCCCCCAATTGCCATCGACGGAGTAATCACGGGGAATCACGTGAAGGACTCTGTCGCCCGGAGCAGTGCGGTCGGCATAGCAAGCCTGGACCACCCGCGCCACATCGCCGGAACCAATGGGACTATTGTGTCGTCGGTTACCCAGAGAGGCCCGGGAGTTCATGTAGTTGATATGGCTTCCTGTGATGCCTACATAGGCAGAGGTTATTTTTACCCCCGCCTGAGCCTCGGCCTCTCGCAGCGAGGATTGAATTACCTGCTGTACCTCCGAGAGGTTGCTTACCATGCCCTTCTTCATGCCCCGGGAAGGAACAGTGCCAGCACCTATGACTTGCATCTCTCCGGCCACATCTGAGCGCCCGACCAGAGTACAGACCTTGGATGTTCCCACATCTATAGCCACATGGTACGTTTCGCTTCTCATTGCTCACTACCTCCTTTGGGTTCCTGTCCAAAAGAGAATCCTCTGGTACTGGGGGAAGGCCGCAAGGGAGAGAGAGGGTTCAATCGCAAAGATCTCGCTACTTGGCATCCTGCCCTATCAGACCGTGTAATTCGTTCCACAGCGACCTTACCCCCAGACCAGTTCCAGGATCTGTAAGAAGGGGTTACCCTTCTAAATACGCTCCGCAACCCTCATTCGGGCGCTTCGACTCCTACGATTTGTCCTGACCTCCTCATGGGAGGGGGAAATGACCTTCTTGGTTACCAACTGTATGGTTTTTGCCTCCCTGCTCTCCTGCCTGAAAATGTTCTTGACCAGGCGGTCCTCAAGGGAGTGATAGCTGATGACCACTACCCTGCCACCATGGACCAGAAGAGAAATCGCTTGCCTCAGGGCTAATTCCAGATTCTCCAACTCGCGGTTCACCTCCATACGGATAGCCTGGAAAGTACGCGTGGCAGGATGAATGCGGCCCCACGGGCGACTGACGGCCCTCGCCACCACCTGGGCCAACTGTAGAGACGTATCAATGGGACGGTTCTCCGCTATCTCCCTGGCGATGCGGCCTGCTCTGTGCTCTTCACCATAGATACCTATGATTCGAGTCAGGTCCCCCTGCGAGTAGCGATTGACCACCTCCCAGGCCGTGACCTCCTGCCGGGGATCAAAACGCATATCCAGGGGGTCCTCCGCTCGGAAGCTAAAGCCCTTCCCCTCCCCTTCCAGTTGCAGAGAAGATAGACCCAGGTCGAAGAGAATGCCATCTACGGGATAGAACCCCTGGTCCCTAGCGATCCTTCCAAGGTCTCTGAAATTGTCATTGGTCAGGGTGCAGATCTCACGAAAAGTCCGCAACTGCTCCTCCGCCGTCTCCAGGGCCTGGGGGTCCAGGTCTATTCCCAGGAGCCGGCCCCCAGGAGAGAGCGTCTCCAGGATAGCCCTGGAGTGGCCTCCTTCTCCAACGGTACAATCAATGTAGCTACCACCAGCCTTCACCTGAAGGCCTTCCACCACCTGCTGTGTGAGCACCGGGACATGGTATGCCATGACGATAACACTCACGGGTGCTCCTCCGAAGTCTCAGCGATGAGCGATGCTTCCTCATCCAGCAATGCGCTCTCCTGGAGCCACGCCTCTTTGTCCCATATCTCCAGGAAGTCTCCCATCCCAGCAATGACTACCTCTTCGCCTATCTGGGCGTACTGCCTCAAGGAGGCGGGCAAAAGCACCCTACCCTGCCGGTCGATCTCCAGTTGATAGGCGGATGAGAAGCTCATGCGACGCATTCTCCGATTCTTTGCCCTGTTGAGGGCCAGAGTGGCAACCTGGCTGGCAAAGGTCTCCCAGTGGACAGGAGTATAGGCAGCGATGCAACGGTCATATCCCCGGGTGAGGACGATGCCTCCCTTGAAGGCGTCCCTGAAGCGAGCCGGTAAGGATATCCGACCCTGCGGGTCCACCCGATGTTCCTGTTCTCCGAAGAAGGACAGAGGGCCAACTTGCACCTTAACTCCCCTAAATCATCCTGTTTACACCTATCACCACCTACAATAGCACTGTCAATACCCAAAAGCAATACCCCCTCAGAGGAATTTTGGAGTAATTTTGAATGGGACTGAGAAATACGAGAGCAGAAAAGCCACCTGGCAGATAACTGTGGCCTCCAACGAGCACAGCGACGGCTATGACTCAAGCTGCTCAGATACGGCCTATGGGATGGCCCCGAGTTCGATGACGTACCCAGGGAATAGAGCATGGCTGTGGAGAGCCTGCTACAGTGGATGCTTCGCTAGCATCCTTCCCATGCTAGTCTTCAGAGTTCTCTAATAAGAGACGCTCCTCCGGGCTCAGGGATGCCCTGGCCAGGAGATCGGGGCGGCGGCGCAGGGTGCGCCGAAGGGATTGCTGACGCCGCCATCGCTGGACCTCCTGGTGATTCCCCGATAGCAGCACCGCCGGAACCGGCCAGCCTCGATAATCGGCGGGGCGGGTGTACTGGGGAAACTGGATCAGCCCGCTGGAATGGCTGTCGTCTTCCAGAGACTCGGTATCTCCTACCGCCCCGGGTATCAGACGCACCAGCGCATCTACGATTACCATGGCCGGAATCTCCCCGCCGCTCAGCACGTAGTCGCCTATGCTTATCTCCCGGTCTATCAGGTGCTCCCTTACCCGCTCGTCCACACCCTCATAGTGGCCACAGATGAGAATGAGGTTACGGTGGAGGGTCAGATCCCTGACTATCTCCTGGGTAAGGACTTCTCCCTGAGGAGAGAGAAGGACAACCGGAGCCTCTTTCGCAAGCTGAGGCCCGCTGCTCTCCGCTATGCGCGACCTCACATCTTCCACACCCAGGAACAGGGGCTCAGGCTTCAGCACCATGCCGCCTCCACCGCCGAAGGGGTAGTCATCCACCACCCGGTGTTTGTCCCGGGCGTAGTCCCGAATATTGTAGAAGTGAATCCTCACCAGATCACGCTCGACGGCCCGCCTGACAATACTCTCCTCGAAAGGGCCTCGAAACATTCCGGGAAAGAGGGTGAGGATGTGAATGTCCATGACAGAACTCTAAGAGCGTGCTTGGTGGTGCTCCGTCAGGGTGTTGGCCCCATGCCGTCCTGAGCCCAACTAAAGACCCGAGACTCCTCGCACCCTGACATCAAGGCTCACAACCACCGGCAAAGCTCCACCATACCCCCTCTTCGCGTCGCTGGAGCTAGTGAGGTGGGTGCACCTCTACCCTGTCCTTCGTCAGGGTTTCCAGGGCATGGGAGATCGCCTCAAGGACGGTCTCCAGGCCCTCCTTGATCGCTCTGGGGCTCCCAGGCGTGTTGATTATGAGACATCTCCCCCGTATGCCGGAGGTGCCTCTACCAAGCATTGCCAGAGGAGTATGGCGAAGCCCCCCCTGACGCATGGCCTCGGAGATTCCTGGAACGGGTCGCTGGATAACCGCTTGGGTAGCCTCGGGAGTGACATCTCGGGGGCCCATGCCTGTGCCACCGGTGGTTATCAGCAAGTCCACCTCCCCGCTGTCGGCCCACTCTTTGAGCTTGGCGGAGATAATCTCCGCCTCGTCGGGCACAATCTCGTAGCGCGAGAGAGAGAAGCCCCGCGCAAGGAATATGTCCTTGATAGTCTGACCGCCGATATCCTCTCGTTGGCCCGCCGCACCCATGTCGCTGCTGGTCAATACACCCAGGGCGAACATAGCTCCTCACATTCGTACATAGTTTATTCAAATATATCATAAACACAAGCTGGAAGGTAGCACCCTCTCCATCCTGGTGCATACTACTGTACCTCAGCCACATCTCCCTCGTTACGTGGCGCCAGGAAATCTGCCTAGTATTCCCCAGATAATCTGCGTAGTATTCAAGAGAGGAGACCGCTCGTTCGCCCGGCTGCCTCCACTAGAAACTTGACTGCTTCCACCGGCATTATTCATAATCTCTCCAAGGTGGTTTCTGATAGCAGGGTGACAACAGCCTGTACGGGTGGAAGGACTGCCTGAAGGCCAGCTCGGCGGGATAGTACAGTCGAGCCCAGATCTGAATCGTCGGGTAAATACCTTGCTCCCAGGAAGCACGCATCATGCGAGCAAAAGTAGCCTTGGTATGCGATAGCTCCGTCTGCCTACCTCAAGAGATTGTAGATGACTATACGATCCACGTTGTTCCCATGGAGCTGTCTTTAGAGGGCAAGACCTTACCTGGACGGGGTGGACATATCCCCCCTGGAGTTCTATTCGCTCCTGGACCGGTGCGAAAAGCCGCCCACCACCTCTGCTCCCAGTCCGGCCAGCTTCATCAAGGCCTACACTGAGGGAGCCGCCCGTGCGGAGAACATCCTCTGTCTCACTCTTCTATCTACCGTCAGTGCTACCTACAATGCGGCTGTGACTGCGGCGGAGATGGCCCGGGAAACCCTACCAAAGGTCAACATCGAAGTAATGGATACCCGTACCGCCGCCAGCGGCCAAGGCCTTGTAGTCCTGGCGGCAGCCAGAATGGCAGCGGTAGACGCTGACCTTCCCCGAGTGAAGGCAGAGGCGCAGCGAGTGATGCAGGGAGTCAACCTGATAGCCTTCCTGGATACCCCTGCACTACCTCGCCAGAGGAGGCCGTATCCCCAGAATAGCAGCCTGGGCTGGCTCGGCATTAAGACTGAAGCCCATGATGGAGCTGAGTCAAGGAGAGATACGCCTCCTGGGACGGCCCCGGACCAGGCAACGAGCCATAGAGCATTTACTTACCATCGTCCATGAACGAGCGGGAGATGACCCCATCCGGGCCAACGTAATGCACGCCATGGCCCTGGACGACGCCCTCACCCTCAAGGAACGCCTGTTGACGGAGTTCAACTGTGTGGAGACCCTGGTCAGCGAGTTCACCCCGGTAATGGGTGCCCATACCGGCCCCGGCCTCTTGGGAATCGCTTTCCACCGAGAGGGAAACTCCCACGGGGGCCGGTAGGTTTTGATTGTTTGGAGAATTTTCATTTTGTTTGCTCTATTCAGCTTGTAGAAGGTACATGCGGTTTGATTGTTTGGCAGGGCAATGCCCCTTCGGCAGGCTCAGGGCAGGCTCTGCACCCATATTTGGTGATGTGGGGAAGTTTGGTTGGTGACATGATGGACACAGCGTAGCAGGGGGAGGGCGAAGGGGTAAGGGGTGAGTGGCGGTTCAACAACCGTGAGAATCCGTACCTGTTCAGGGGCACTCTTATAAAACTGCTAACCTCTGGGAACCTCCCATACCAAGACCTGATTTCCTAACCCCAACGGAATTTGCCATTGGCAGCAATAGTGAACTTGGCGGAAAAATGTACTGGTTTCTTGAGTCCAGCGATGCCTATTTCCGCCAAGTATGTTCCCGTACTCAGATGCGGCGTACCCTCTACAGCACCAATAATCGCGTCGTCACCTTGAATAACAACAGCAGCAGATGCTCCCATCACAGAGGCAGGTAACGAGATTCTCTGAGTTCCGTTTACGCCACTGCCCCTCCTAACCAATTTAGCAAAGTCGCGTGGGACAATTTCGCGGTTAGTTGTATATTCCTTAATGTTAATCATGGCGAAAATTTCATCTGCCGTGTCCCTAGCGACTCCGAGGAAGCCTAGCAACCCTCCATCGATTGGCTCGTTAACAATGACAAACTCCAAGTAGGGATGGTTGTTATCTAGGTTACCAGCACCAGTTTCAACGATAATCCGTGGCTTGCCCCATATTGCCTGGGTGAATGGTTGGATTGCCATTAGGAACCCCACGAAGCCAACGACAGCAAGGAAGAATGCCGCCCAGTCCCATGTGTCGGTGAATTCCCAAGGCATGCCCACATTCTACCACCGCCTACCCCGTCTGGTCTTCAAGCCACTATTATTCCAACCCTTCCCCTGCCCTGCCAGGGGGCCACATCCAAAAGCTCCCCTGCATCCTCTTGCTTTTGCCCAATCCTAACCCCTGGCATATAATGGACTCCCAGGCCACAAGGTCGCCATTAGACTAGAATCAGGGTATCAGCCAGGAAGGGGACTTCGATCCCGAACGACGTAGACCTCTTGAGATGGCACATTTCAGCGACGGCCGAGCCTATGGCACGTGCGGTGCTGATAGTGGTAAGCGGCCTGCCTGGCACGGGCAAGTCTTACTTCAGCCGCCGGATGGCAGAGCGCATCTCATTGGCCATAGTAGAAGCAGACGCCATGAGGAAGGCTCTCTTCGCTACCCCCACGTACGGCGGCAGCGAAAGTGCCCGGTTGTTTAGGGCCTGCCACGCCCTCATAGAGGACCTGTTGAGGAGAGGGATTTCCGTACTCTTCGATGCCACAAACCTGGTTGAGAACAACCGAGAGCGCCTGTACAACATCGCCCACAAGACCAACGTCAAGCTCATACTGGTGCGTGTTGAGGCACCCCTGGAGGTGGTCTCAGAACGGCTCAGGAAGAGAGAAGCGAACGCTGCACAAAACGACAACTCCACAGCAGGCTTGTCCGTCTATCGTCGAATGGCCCATTCCGTCGAACCCATAAGAAGGAACCATTACGCCGTGGATACCTCCAGGGATATAACCCCGGTGATCGATAAGATTGAGCGAGAGATGGACCGGTGGGTAAGGGCCTAGTGCCATCAAATGCCATGGGAAGGAAGTGTGAATGGAGATCAAAGCTACTTCCGGCGACATCACCCAGATAGACACGGGGGCCGTCATTGTCAATCTCTTCGAGGGTGTGCAGAGCCCCGGCGGTGCTACGGGCGCGGCAGACAGGGCCTTGGATGGAGCCATATCAAAGCTCATAGCCGAAGGGGAGATCAAGGGCAAAAAGGGCGAAGTGACCATAATTCACACCCTGGGCAAGATATCCCCTGCCAGAGTGGTAGTGGCCGGTCTGGGCAAGCAGAAGGACTTCAGTGCGGAGGTGGTGCGGCAGGTGATGGGCACCACCTGCCGAAGGCTGCGGGGAGCCGGTATAGAGAAGGTGGCTACCATCCTCCACGGGGCTGGAATCGGCGGCCTGGGCACCGCAGAGTCGGCCCAGGCCATCACAGAGGGAGCGCTGCTCGGGCTTTACACCTTCAAACGGCACTTCAGCAAGGATGAGGATGAAGGGAAGGCTCTGAAAGAGTTGATGGTGGTGGAGGTGGACGACTCCAAACTATCCACTATTCAGGAAGCCCTGGACAGAGGAGGGGTATTCGCCGAGGCCGCCATGCTGGCCCGGGACATGGTCAACGAGCCCTCCAACTTCATGACCCCAACCCACATAGCGGAGATCGCCCGCCAAATCGCCGAGGAGCACCACCTGGAGGTAACCGTACTGGACACGCCTCAGATGGAGGAGCTTGGTATGGGGGGCCTCCTGGGAGTGGCCAGGGGCACCGCGGAGCCGCCCAAGTTCATCGTTCTGCGCTATCACGGAGACCCCGGTAATCCCGGTAACAACCTGGGGCTCCTGGGCAAGGGCATCACCTTCGACACCGGCGGTATATCCCTCAAGAGCGCCGCTGGAATGGGGGGGATGAAGGGAGACATGGCGGGGGCCGCATCGGTGATATCGGCCATGAAGGCCATCGCCCACCTCAAGCCTAAGCTTAACGTTACAACCATCGCCGCCGCCACCGAGAACATGCCCGGAGGCTCGGCCCAGAAGCCCGGCGACGTACTGCGAACCATGAGCGGCAAGACCGTGGAGGTGGAGAACACCGACGCCGAGGGCCGCCTTGTCCTCTCCGATGCCCTCAACTATGCCAGGCAGATGGGCCTGAAGCGGCTGGTGGATGTGGCCACCCTCACGGGGGCCATAGTGACGGCCCTGGGAGACATCTGCACCGGGGCCTTCACCAACAACCAGGAGCTACTGGACTCCGTAATCCGCGCCGGGGAGACCTCCGGGGAGCGTATCTGGCAGCTCCCCATGTACGAGGAGTACAAGGAGCAGAACAAGAGCCAGGTGGCCGACGTGAAAAACACCGGGGGAAGGAAGGCCGGGTCCATTACAGCGGCTCAGTTTCTGGCCGAGTTCAGCGAGGACACCCCCTGGGTCCACCTGGACATCGCGGGGACATCCATGGCCGACAAGGAGTCCGGTTACCAGGTCAAGGGAGCCACTGGTACACCCACCCGCACCCTGATAAACCTGGCTCTGGCCCTGGCGGAGAGATAGGTGCGGCCTAGGCAAACGCTGGACAGCCTCACTCCGAGCGCATAACATATCTCCAGTTACTCAGCCTTGAGACCAAGCAGGGATACGGGGGAGGGATATGATGGGTAAGATAAGGGCTAAACCGTTAGCGTTCCTGGTTGGTCTTGTACTTCTGTCGGTGTCTGTCTATGGGTTCTTAGAGACAGACACCGACCGCCTAGACCGTCCCTTACTCCACAGCCTCTCTGTAGTAGGGATAGTTGTGAGCAGCATCCTCCTTGCGTATGGCTTAGTTCCCCGCCTTCAAGTGGGCGCAGAAGGCGAGATGGGGGAAACGGTGGGTGCGCTCGGGTGGGGCATCAAGCGATTGGTTTTGCCTCTGCTAATTCTTGGCATCCTCGGAGGTCTCAGCGCAGGGGGTTATTTGGCCTACGGCAAGTGGATTGCTGAGGACGAAGCGACCACGTCTGCTCCACCTTCTGCGCCTAGCACTACGGCCCCTGACGCGACGAGGTCTTTGTGGCAACGGCTTAATGAAACACCCCCTTGGGAATTAGGCACAGCCGGCATCGCTAGTGGAAAGGGTATGAGAAAGGGCTATCCTGAGTTGGTAGAGTGTAGCGTATCGGGGTACTCCCGAACTTTCAACCCAGGCATACGGGTTGAAATTGTAAGCATCGCTAGCCAATGCTCTGTGCGCTGGTATAAAGTACGTACATCTTCAGGCACATTCTATTGGTTCACCCATGACGACCTTACGCAATGATCCTGCATTCTCATGGAAGGTAACGGCTCATTGCTATCTGTCTCTGATTGCGATGCAGGTGATTCATATATCGTGATTCACTCTCTCACTCTCATCCCACCACCAACGGCATCGAATACACGACCGTCCTGATACAGAGAGCCACATAGACGATGAAACCACGGAGGGATACTGTCCTCATTAGGTTGAACAACTCCTAATCGTTTTGCAACTTCGAGGGACTGCGTATCTGGATTCTTCTGAACGTCGGCGCATATTGCATCCCTCATTGAGTTGTCCCAAGATTGGAGTCTCCTTACTTCCACTCGAGCCTCATCACGCTGTCTACACAGAGCACGAACTACATTCCACAAATACTCGATTGAGATAAGAGTCACATTAGCGATGAGTACGAAAGCAATGAAGACTAGGACTGCCTCTTTCACCGCAGTACTTCCCTGACTCCAAAGCGTGAAGACAGCACCGAAGGCAAAGAGAACGACTTCTCTGAAAAGCCAGCGGACTTTGCTGCGCCAGCCCATGTCTCTGCTCGCTCGTCTCCAGCAAGACCCCCAGTCAACCATGACCAAATTCTACTACATCGGAAATATGCAAGACGCTCAATTTCTCCTTAGAGGTCATTCAATGCCAGAGATCGCCCCGTCTGATGACCATTGTGGAATGGGCGTGGCCAAAGGGAGTGCAGGAAAAGAGTGCTCCCTGTATCGCACAATCAGGAAAGCCGTGAGTGCCCCTCTCCAGTACAGCATGTGGTTGGCGAGGGACACCCACTGGCACAACGTGCGCAAGGGGCCGGTCAAGGCAAAAAAGCCACCCTTGGATGGAACATTGGGGCCTTTAGCATTAATAGCTAAAAACCAGGTATTAGATTGCGTACCCGGCCTGTAAAAGACCCAGACACTCCATTTTCTCTCAGTCCCGTTGCTATCAAAGTGAGCTTCACGGTATCCTCCAGGCTCTCATCTACGGACATTCCAAAGAAAATGGCGGCGTTTCTTCTCACCGTATTGCCTATCAGCTCACCCGCCGCATTGACCCCTCCCAGGCTGAGGGTATGTCCTCCCTTTACCGAGAAGAGAACCCCCTGGGCCCCCTTTATGGACATGTTCAGAAGAGGATTGGCCATAGCCTGCCGCGCAGCATCCACCACTCCCATTTTACCCCGACCCTGGCCAATGGCCATCAGCGCGGCGCCCGGGTAGCCCATAATGGTGCGGACATCAGCGAAGTCCACATTGATCTCCCCGGGGACGTTGATCAACTCAGAAACGCTCAATATGCCCTGAGTCACCACTTCGTCAGCCGTCTTGAAAGCGTCCATCATCTCTGCGTCATGGTCCACGTACTTGAGGAGGCGGTCGTTGTGGATCACTATCAGGTTATCCAAGTAAGGTCGCAGTCGGGCCACGCCGGCTATGGCCTGGCCAATCCTGCGGCTCCCCTCAAAGCTGAAGGGCGTTGTCACCACCCCCACCACTAGAGCGCCCATATCCTTGGCTATGGAGGCGACATATGGAGCAGCCCCTGTGCCAGTGCCTCCACCCATGCCAGAAGTAATGAAAACCATCTCTGCATTCTTGAGGGAATCTCTGATTTCCTTTTCAGATTCCTCAGCGGCGCGCTCACCCATCTTGGCATCCCCTCCGGCACCCCAGCCATGAGTTGATTTCGCCCCTATCTGGACAATCTCCGCATCGCGAACAGGTGGCTCTAGAGATTTGATGTCCGTGTTGACCATTACGAACTGGATACCAGGAACCACGTTCGCCAGCATCCGTCGGACACAGTTACACCCGCCTCCGCCAATTCCCACCACCTTTATGCGCGCTGGAGCCCTCTCCCAGGACAGGTTGTGATTTACGTTGTTTTCGGTCACATGAGTGTCAATCATTGATTTCTCCTCCCTATTACTTGCTTTGCCTCCTAGGCACAAATCTACACGAGTTGGTACAGGCTATGGAATCACGCACATATCTCTGATCTCACCGATCGGGACTTCCTGGCACTATCCCGATGGCACCCTGCGTTGCACCTTTCTGGACAACCGCATGAACCAGAACCCGTGACGTACATACTATCCACACCATGAATGCTTCGATCGTATGGTTCATACGATTGCCATGTTACGGTTATGGCCATTGGCACCTCCTCCTGGCTTTTCCGAATGTTCGGATAGTTACTGGTTCAAGTCAATAGTTTCTAACGTACCATACCCAGACACCTGCAAAAGCATACTTTACATTTTCGCCGATTAACATTAAGATTCGTGTATCTTACAAGATACGGCCTGTTTATTATGGTTAATGAAAGCGAAGTACTCTTCCGCCCGTACGCTCCACCTGCGAATATGCAGGCCTTCATGCACCGGCTTCGGCGGATGAATATGCCACCACGGATCACCAGGGATATCCTCAAAGTAGCGGGCATCTCGGAGAACATCATCCCTAGAGTATTTGCCACCCTGCGCTTCCTCGATCTTGTTACGGACAAGGATGAACCCACAGACACACTAAGGGGCCTTGCCGGTAGCACCGAGGATGAATACCGGCAACTTCTGGAGAGGACTATCCGCAGGGCCTATGCTGACGACTTCGAGAGCATAGATCCCAGCAAAGACCCCCAGGAACGCATAATGAACGCATTTCAGCGGTATACCCCCAGGTCTCAGCACGGCCGCCAGGTCATGCTCTTCCTGGGACTTTGCCGGGAAGCTGGAGTTCAGACTGTGGATGTACCCCGAAGACGGGGAATGCGCGGCAAATCCCTGAACCAGAAGTCCACAGGGATGGCTTTACCACAGCGTCCTGTGCAGAACCCAGATGGTACAGGTGCTCAACTCGCTCACAGGCCAAATGGACAAAGGATTGCAAATAATCCCCCAACACAGTTCTTGGGCATTACCCTAGAGGATGCAGCCCATATGCCAGAAGAGGACTTCTGGGAAGTATGGAGCGCAGTGGGGACTGTGTTTCTCAGGCGCGCACAGCGCACATACCTGGTACCCCAATCAGATACCGCACCGCAGACAGAAGACGAAGGCTTCTCGTAGAATGTGCCCTGCTAAACCCCACATGGCCTTTAGCTCATGCGCTAGACTAGCCAAATGAGAAGCTGTAACCACTCCCCTTCTCCTTGAGGGATACTCTGGCAAGCCCCTGCACAACCTCATCAAGCGGCAGTACAGGGCGCAGCCCATCATTGACCCAAATGCTAGCCACAAACGATACGCCGCTGAGGTTGCGGAGATGCGGCAGACCGCAGGATGGCAAGCGCTGTACAAGCAGAGGGTTAGCGTCGAGCGTGCGTACTCCCGTCTTAAGGGGCAACGCTCCCTCAACCATATCAGGGTACGGGGTATTCGGAAGGTCACTGTTCATTGTTATCTGTCTCTGATTGCACTTCAGAGTCTCCAACCAATAATGCCAAAAGAAACCCGAGTAGCCCCCCAAGGCCAGCAGACAATATAAGCATTCCCCAGTTGACGATGCTGTACGCTGGCTCCCATACGTCGAAGGAATACGCAGCCTCACTGTGCTCGATAGCAACCCAAGCATGCCCCAGTCCATTGAGGAAATGTGGTTGTGCCCTTGCTGTCGTTCTCTTGCCCTTAGTAGGCATTACGAAGGAGATGTTTTGCCCGCCTACTCGTTTATCACCAAGATAGAAGCTCAGCTCACATTCATGTGGTAGGCTGCCTGGTGCACCATCACTTTGTCTCAGAAGTTTGAAGGTCAGCTCAAAAGTTACTAACGCCCCATTACGAAACATTATCAATGGCCCTAGCCCTGGTATGACCCTCCAGAGTGAATGCGGTCGACACCGCACGCTATACGCCCACCAGTCTTCCGTACCTCCTCGGGTGTAGACCCTGGTGATAGGTCGTGAGCCAGGCATACGCGGGAACCTCCGAGAGTAGGGTGCCGTCATTGTACACCCAACCGAAATATGCAAGACGCACTCCTTGAGCGTCTTGCATATTTCACTGTGTCCTCTCCTGTTTTAGACGTTCTACCGTGTCTTTTCCAATCAGTACTTCCCTGCCAACGCGGTAGGTTTCCAGTTTCCCATCTCTAATCCACCGCCATAGTGTCACCTTATGCACGCCGATTTCTTTTGCGGCCATGCCTAGCGTGAAATAATTCACATTGATTGGCAAAAAATAGGCCATGTTTCCCTTGCCTCCTCCGTGCAAACCTGGGTTACATTAGGAATGAAGACAGGGCTAGTCGCCTGCCGACAAGCTAAACGACTAGCCCCAGAACACTGCGGAGTGGTGTAACGGTAGCACGCCTGGCCGTCAACCTGGAGACGTGGGTTCGATTCCCACCTCCGCAGCCACCCAAAGGGTGCATATTGATAAGCAAACAGCATATCGGGATTTACTTTCGTAATAATCTCGCTAGAATTGGTTACGAAAGTACGCCATTTGCTATTGACTCTAGCCACGCTCAAGCGTACACTAGATACAAATCTTGGTGGGGCCGTGAGTGCTGTTACACCCACGACCCCAGACCGACAGGATGGAGTTAGCATCCAGTGGTCACACTTAATGATACCGCCGTTGGCGTTGCCGTTCAAGCACCGCCGATTGTCGCCCAGCTTCGGGGTGTCTTTGACAGTCTGGACGATGAACCCCTTCTGCAAGCCCTCATCGGCCCTATGCGCCGTGGCCCCAAAGGGCATCCCGTAGAAGTGCTCCGGCATTGCTTGGTAGCTAAGTACGTCATGGGCTTGGAATCTACCGCCGCCCTCATTCGCACCCTTCAGAACAACCCCTTCATCGCTGAAGCTTGTGGCATTCCTTCCCCCAACTGCATCCCCCATGAGGCCACGTTCTCTCGGTTCTTCGCTAGGCTCTCCAAGTATCAGATAGCAGCAAAGTTGAAGGATGTGTCTAGGCGGTTGGTGCGTCAGCACTACCAAACTATCCCAGGGTTCGGCCAGAGGGTAGCCCTGGACTCCACCACTCTCAGGGGATGGGTCAACGGGGGTAAGCCCAATCCTTCTGACAAAGAAGCAGGGTGGAGTGTCAAGAAGAACACACACGGGAAAACGGAGTTCACTCTTGGCTGGAAACTCCACCTGTTGGTTGACTGCGAAAGCGAACTCCCCATAGCTGCCAACGTCAGCCCTGGTAATGCTCACGACGCTAGCAGGGCCTCCAATGTACTCAGTGAAGCGAGGTTCACTACGAGCAAGTTCCGTCCCAAGTATGCTATGGCTGATAAGGGGTACTCTGGCAAACCCCTTTACAATCTTATCAAGCGGCAGTACAGGGCGCAGCCTATCATTGACCCCAACGCTAGCCACAAACGATACGCCGCCGATGTTGCGGAGATGCGACAGACCGCCGGATGGCAGGCGTTGTATCGCCAACGTTCCAGCGTGGAACGGGTCAACTCTAGGCTCAAGGGGCAACGCTCCTTGAATCACATCACTGTGCGGGGTATTCGGAAAGTTACGGCTCATTGTTATCTGTCTCTCATTGCGATGCAGGTAGTTAAATAACGTTTTTCCCTGCCAACCATTTAGTAGAAGCGGGGTCTTTCCCAATGATTGCACTTGCCTCGTGTTTGACAGGGACTCCTGTAATGACTATTTCTACTTCAATTCTGCAAGTTCCTTCGGGAAGCCGAAGAGGGGGGTTGCCTGAATTGGGAATATCGGCATAGGCACCGTCTGCACCCTTCGGCCAAGCGACAACTCCAAACATATGCATCATGTCACTTGGTGGCAAACTTGCCCGATACGCAAGTTTGTCCGTAGCATTCATCTCTTCTGGCGAGCGCAGTGGTACTATGTGCTCGCTCAACAAGGTTCCACTACCTGGCCTGAATATCTTGAGCATGACGACAACATGCGGCTCAGTTCTCGTGAACCCAAGAGATTGGAACCTTCTCCGGGGTGGTTTATTACCAACCATGCCTATTAAATACACTCCCGCATCCAGTTCCTGCCTGTGAAAGAAGCACTTTACTTGGGGGCGTGACATCCACATTTGAAGAGCCGTCAAGACTGTTGCCACTACAGCCAGCCCAAAACCGATGATTCCAAGCATTTCAACCCACGACATGCCGCACCTCCAAGCGAGATGCGCTCATTGTACCCCAACTCCATATCCAGGGAATTATGCAAGACGCTCTCCTTGACCTCCCATAGGGGCAATGCTAGAATTCGCCTCGTCTGCTGGCCATCATCGTGGTGGGCGTGGCCAAGCTAGGTCTAAGGCGCCAGGTTGTGGCCCTGGAGATCGAGGGTTCAAATCCCTCCGCTCACCCCAATCCCAGAACCGCGAAGCGAGGGCTATGATTGGCTATTGACACCGTTTCCACACCCTGGAGCAGGTCCACAAACCCACACCTGGAAGGCTTGGAGATCGTCAAGGTGGGCGACATCCAGGCCGCGAAAGATGGGGGGATAAGAAGGAACGGAACGGATAACTTCCACTCCGCAATCCAGGCCATGATGACTTGAGCCCTGGTGCCCAATACCAACCCTTTGCCCAGGCCACGCTCACGCCAACGCTTCGGCCAATACTTGCGCTGAAGCCCAGGAGACCTAGAATTAAAGGAGAAACTAGCTATGGTTGAGTCTGCTAGCGGAGATGCCAAACGGGTCATGCTCATTGTGGCCCACCCAGACGACGGAGAGTACATGGCCGCCGGCACACTGGCCAAGTGGGCGCGCCAGGGCAGCGAGATTTACTACGTCCTGTGCACAAGTGGGGACAAGGGCAGCTCCGACCCAGAGATGAAGCCAGAGAAGTTGGCAATCATCCGGGAGAGGGAGCAACGCGCCGCCGCCGCGGTCGTGGGCGCTAAGGACGTGGTCTTCCTAGGCTATCCCGACGGCACTCTCCAGAACACCCTGGAGCTGCGCAGGGACCTGGTGCGCCAGATTCGCCGCTACAAGCCCGACGTGCTGGTCTGCCAGGACCCCACCATGCGCTACAGCGATGGCTACATCAACCACCCGGACCATCGGGCCGCAGGAAACGCCGCCCTGGATGCCGTCTTCCCCTCGGCCCGGGACTACCACGTTTTCCCAGAACTCATCGCCGAAGAGGGCCTCATGCCCCACAAGACCCTGGAGGTGTACCTGGGCGCGCAAGGCCCCAATGCCACCGTCTGGGTGGACATCGCCGACACCATTGACGTCAAGATCGCAGCACTGTACGAGCACAAGTCCCAGGTAGGGAAAGACCCGGAGCGGCTGCAGGGCATGGCGGAACGAATCAAGGGGCGGTGCGCGGAAGTGGGGAGTGCCCACGCCATGAGCTATGCCGAGTCTTTCCGATACATACGGCTGCGGTGACCGAGAAGTCGATGGAGACGCGGCCTTATGCCGTGCCTTTGAGCCTGTCCCATAAACTGAATTAGGAGTTGCTTTCGATGTGATTACATCGGCAGGCGGCACCGTTGTAGCAGCATAGGGGCGTACCTGCCAGGCGAGAAGCTCGATCCCCATGCCGACAGAATGTCCCCCGTGTGGTAGAATCTCATGGATTCCTCCAAGCACATCTCTTATGCGCCAATTAGCAGGTAGAACCCTTCGATTCGCAAGACCCCCCCACATCTTCTACGGATGGAAGCTGGTGGCACTCACCGCGTTCACCATGGCCGTAGTGATGGGCCCCACCATGCAGGGCTTGGGCGTTTTCTTCGTGGCCCTAGAGCGCCACTTCGGGTGGAGCCGCGCGCTCCTTGCCGGCGCCTTCTCTCTCAGCCGCGCCGAGGGGGCCCTGCTGGGACCTCTGGAGGGTTTCCTCACCGATCGCCTGGGGGCCCGCCGCATGATCTTCATCGGGTTGATGATACTTGGAGTGGGGTTAATCGGTCTCAGCCTCATTCAGAACGCCGTCGGCTTCTATTTGGCCTTCCTGCTCATCTACGCGGGCGCTGGCCTGGCCGGATTCCTCCCACTGATGACAACCCTCAATCACTGGTTCGTACGCCGGCGGGCTACGGCCATGGCCATAGGTATGACCGGGCAAAGCATGGGGGGGCTGTTGGTGCCTGCCCTGGCCTGGTTGGCCATCTCCTGCGGCTGGAGGGCCACTGCCCTGGGGTTGGGGCTTGGCACATGGGCTCTGGCCATACCCATCGCTATGTCGGTGCGCAACCGCCCGGAGGAGTATGGTCTCCGCCCCGACGGCGACCCTGCTCCTGATCCCTCGGTAGCCGATGCCACTACAAATGAGGCAGCGAATGAGGATGACACCAGCTTCACCGTGGGAGAAGCCCTGCGGACCCCTGCCTTCTGGTTCATCACTATGTGCCATGGTTTCGCGGCTGCCGTCTTCGTTACCGTCTCCGTCCACATCGTACCCGCCTTGACGGATATGGGAATGTCCCTCCCGATGGCGGGAACGGTGGTGGCCACCTATACCTTCGCGGCATTGTTGGCCCAGCTTGTAGCAGGCATCATCGGTGACCACTTTCCGAAGCGCACGCTTATCACCTTCTTTGTTGCCATGCAGGCGACCGGTATGTTGACTGCGGTGTTCATGAGCACAGTTCCTGCGGCCTTTCTCTTCGCCATACTGTTCGGCATCGGCTTTGGCGGAAGGGTGCCCTTGCTGATAGCCATACGAGGGGACTACTTTGGTAGAAAGAATTTCGCCACGATTCTAGGGGTCTCACAACTGCCCATGAACATCATCGGGATGGGTGGCCCTATCGTGGTGGGCTACCTCTTCGATACTCTGGGCAGCTATTTCCTCCCCTTCCTCGGCCTGGCAGTGGTGAACTTCCTGGCAGCCACCCTCATCCTCCTGGCTCGGAAACCAGCGTCTCCATCACGTCGCCCACGGGGGTGAACCCGACCCGCATCTACTTCCGCCTTACCGATGATGACGTCAAGGGAGAGGTCCAGAAAATCCAGTTCTAGTTGAACTTCCTGGCCTTCTGGCAAGTTGTGTAACCCAGGGGGGTGCTCCTTCAGCGGCGGTACGTCGGGACGGCCTACTGGACACGTCTCATGCGGCCAGGTGTTCGCTTCTTCACTGACTCCGCCCCGTGTCGACAACCCGGTCGCTGCCTACACGTAGCAGGGTTCCAGCGACGCTGAGGGAGAGGGGGGCGAAACCGATAATCAGGAGGGTGAGCCTCAGGTCCCCCAGTGCCTCCTGCAGGAACCCCACTACCAGGGGTCCCAGGACTGTCCCGCAAGATATCATCATCATTGTGAAGGCCAGGGCAACCGCAACCTCACGTGGCCTGATGCCTGGCAGCTGGAAGGGCACGGTATGTAGGATAGGCCAGAAGCCCCAAGCCGTGCCGTTTAGGAACGCCAGAGCCAGCAGCAGTGGCACAGATGCGGCAAGGGCCATACCCACGTAGGTAGTCGCCATGAGAAGGCCAAAAACTTTAAGAAACAACTTGCCGTTGCTTCGAAGCATGACGACGTAGCCGACGCCAAGACCGATTGCACCGCCAGCAACAACGTCAATGGCAAGAGCTATTCCCGACCAGCGCAAGGGGATGTGATGAGTATCCAGCATCAGGGTCGGCAAGAAGCTGAGGAAAGAGGACATAGCCAGACTGGCTCCCATGAACCCGACCCCCCCCACCCAGAGGTCACGATAGGTCAAGGCACCTTTCAGCAGACCAGTCTCGCGAGGGACTGCTCGCTTCAGGTACTCGGTGGTCACTCGCTCCCTTCCCAGGACCGTCCAGAGAGCCGTCACTACTGCAAAGTATGTGCCGAAGATACCGAGCATCATCCTCCAGTCGTCCCCCATTGCGCCGAGGATGAGGGGCGTTGCCGCCAATCCGCCTCCGACGACGAGGCCGTATAGGGCATTGCCTACGCCGTTTACCAGGACAACCTCTCTTTGTGGGAACCACTGTTGAATGAGGAGGGCCCGGGCTGGCTCTCTGGCGAGGATGGTAAGGCCAAAAACCAGCCGAGCGGACAGCAGGGCGACGAAAGCCGGAGCCGAAGCCTGAAGAAACAGGAACAGGGTCCCTAGTCCCAGTGTCACCATGGTGAGGACCTTTGGACGGTAGCGAGATGTCCACCAGCTCATGGGGATGGCCAGGGCAAGGTTACCCCAGAAGGCAGATGACACCAGAATACCTTGTTGGCTGGGCTGTAGGTGGAATTCTGAGCTGATAGAGGGCAAGAGGATTCCCATGGTGTTCAACACCATAAACCCGGACACGCTGGAGAAGAACCACGCGCCGACGGTAACCCAGCGGTAGCTAGATACCCGGTCTGGTGCACCTGCACTTCCGTTCATGTGTCGCCCACCTGAAAAGACTTGACCGAACCCTGGCTCCGTAACTGTTCCCTACGGCAATCGCCTACGCAATACCGCCTGTGCCCAAAGAGAGCACGATCGGGGACGCACACACCCGTGGTGATCCTGGATTGCTTCCTCAATCCAAGTCTTCGAGTGTTGAGTGTCAGTGAATCTGAGACATTGCCAAGCGAAGAGATCAAAGTGGTGGAACTCCTTGGTTGAGGGTATCTCGGACTCCCCAATTGTACCGTCTGCGTCGTTTGAAAGGTAGCTGGTTACATCTCCTTATCCCACTGGGAAGGTTCACAATCATGAGCGGGGTAGCGGCCATGCGGCTAGGCCGTGGTGGAGCGAACAGGACTTTTCTACACCCAGCAGCGGTCTCACTCTCTCCAGAGTAGTCTTCTCCCGTAGCGTTCCGTGCATGATGCGACCCCGACACCCTTGGGCTTCGGCGCGCAGGTGTCTCACTTACTGTGTTGGTTGCCCTCTGACCCGCTTCATGCTAGCATCGGGCCAGATTCCATCGAGAGCTTTTTGCGATCAGACTGAAGGAGGTGTGGGATGGCAACCGTGGCGGAACTCAAAGAGCAGGTATGCGCCCAGATAGACACCAACCGAGACGAGATCATACAAGTGGCCAAGACCATCGGAGATAACCCGGAGCCCGGCTATCGGGAGGTAAAGACGTCGCAATTAGTGGCGCAGAAGTTGACCGAACTGGGCGTTCCTCACCGCACCGGCCTGGCCTTGACGGGTGTCAAGAGCCTGCCCCTGCGTGGCGGAGAACCCGGTCCCACCATTGCCGTCTTCGGAGAGATGGACTCCCTGAAGGTGGCAGGGCACGTCAATGTCGACCCCATAACCGGCGCTGCCCATGCCTGCGGGCACCACGCCCAAATTGGCATGATGTTGGGCGTGGGCATCGGCCTGCTGAGATCTGACATCTTGCCTCACCTCTGCGGCAACGTCGTTCTCTTCGCCGTGCCTGCCGAGGGGGGTATAGAGAACGAGTTCCGCATGGACCTGATGGACCAGGGGAAAATCGGCTTCATCGGTGGCAAGCAGGAACTCATCCGCCTCGATGAGTTCAGCGATATCGACATGGCCATCATGTGCCACACCACCAGCAGGCCTGAGGACAGGAAACTGGCCGTGGGTGGAACTTCTAACGGCCACGTCATAAAGTACATTCAGTACCAGGGCCGCGCCGCTCACGCTGGCAGCGCCCCTCACCAGGGCATCAACGCCCTCAACGCTGCCATGATAGCCTTGAATGCTATCAATACCCAGCGGGAGACCTTCCACGCGGAGGACAATACCCGGGTTCACGGTATCATTACTCAGGGGGGTACGGCTGTTAGCTCCATACCCTCAGATGTGCGCCTGGAATGGAGGGTGCGAGGCCAGAGCGTGGAGGCCGTTGAGCGGGTGAACGCCCAGGTGGACCGCTGCTTCCGGAGCGGTGCACAGGCAGTGGGTGCCAGAGTGCGCATCAGGACCATTGCTGGATACCTGCCTCTCATTAACAACCCGCTGATGGCTCAGGTCTTTCAGGAAAACGCCATGCACCTGGTGGGTGAAGAGGGCGTGGCCATCCGCCCGGACTCTTTCAACTCGGGCGGCTCCACGGACATGGGGGACTTGAGCCAACTGTTGCCCATCCTCCATCCCTACACCAGTGGCGCCGTGGGCATGGGCCACGGCGTGGACTACGTCATCGAGGACTATGAGGCGGCGGTCATCACCCCTGCCAAAGCCATGGCCATGACGGTCATTGACCTGCTTTCGGAAGGAGCCGCCGGTGCTCGTCGGGTGCTGGGAGATTTCAAGCCCAGCATGACCCGAGACCAGTACCTCGCATTGCAGCAGCGGCGCATGAGGGACGAGCTTTACGAGGCCAAAGAAGAGTAGGTCTCCCTCAAGAACAGCTATAACTCGGTAGACAAGAGCGGCGAGCCTATCAGACGGTAAGCCACCCACGTGTTCAGCGGTGCTCCCAAGGCAGGGATGTGCTGGGTGAGCCAGTCACCCATCAGTCCACCTGGGCACTGCATCTGCCGTACCTGGCCTAGAGACATGTTGAGCGACTCGTTGATGACCAAGCGTTACCCTTAGTTATTCTGGCGCTGTACTACAATTCCCTGGAATTCAATCCGAATACCACCAGCGAAGTGAGGATGCCATGAAGAGCTATCTGACCCACCTCGAATGTACCGCCTGCGGTGATACATACTCGGCCGAGGAAGCTCATCGGACCTGCCAGGCCTGCGGTAAGGTGCTTTACGCCCGTTACGACCTGGAAAGCGCTCGCAAGGAGCTGAACCGAGACAGCCTGGCATCCCGCCGACCCAGCATGTGGCGCTACTTTGAGCTGATGCCTGTCCGCCACCAAGAGAACGTTCTATCGCTGGGAGAGGGTATGACACCCCTAATCCACGCCAGAACCCTGGGTGCCCAACTGGGCTGTCCCCAAATATACATCAAAGACGAGAGCGGCAACCCCACCGGGTCCTTCAAGGCCCGCGGGATTTCCGCCGCCGTATCCAAGGCCAAGGAACTGGGTCTTACCAAGCTGACCGTGCCATCCGCAGGGAATGCGGCGGGCGCTATGGCCGCCTATTGCGCCCAGGGAAGCATGGAGGCCCACGTCTTTATGCCCAAGGACGCACCGCTGAGTAACCAGCAGGAGTGCCTAGCCTTCGGCGCTCACCTCACCCTGGTGGACGGCCTCATCGGCGATGCAGCGCGGCTTTCACGGGAGAAAGCTGATCAGGAAGGCCTGTTCGATCTGTCCACCCTCCAGGAACCCTACCGCGTCGAGGGAAAGAAAACTATGGGCTACGAATTGGCGGAGCAGCTCGGCTGGCACACCCCAGATATGATCGTGTACCCCACCGGTGGAGGCACGGGGATAGTGGGCATCTGGAAGGCCTTCCAAGAGATGATGGCCCTGGGCTGGTTGGAGCGTATCACCACCCGCATGGTGGCCGTCCAGTCAGAGGGGTGTGCTCCTATAGTACGGGCCTTTCAGGAGAGGGCGGATCACGCCGAACCCTGGCACGGTGCTAGCACCATCGCTGCGGGCATCCGTGTGCCAACAGCCATTGGCGACTACCTGATTCTCCACGCCCTGCGAGAGAGCGGCGGCACCGCAGTATCAGTATCCGACGAGGAGATCTTGAGGAATGTGCAGGCCATGGCCTCGGCTGAGGGCATCTTCCCTTGTCCCGAAGGTGCAGCCACGTTATCGGGCCTGAAGCAGCTGCTCAAAGAGGGCGCCATTGACCCATCGGCAACCATAGTGCTAATGAACACAGGCTCGGCTTACAAGTACCTGGACGTGTTGGCTGAGCCGCCTGGGTAGGTGACTCCCAACCACCTCTGGGTCTGGCGAGAGGTGTTGTTGCCGACAAGGTTGGCCAATGACACCTCTTGATGGTGACGGCAGCAGGAGTTGCGGTCATCTACTCAGTCCTGGGTACGCTCACATTAACTGGAGTCGTCCAGGTCTGGCACGTCCTGGCTTCGGTGTTCCTGATTGGCGGGCTTCAGGCCGATTTTCTCCCTGACACCGTAAGAAACGCGCAAGCCAAGAAGTGATTCTCCGAACCTGGCCTTATCGCAAGTTGAGTCATGCAGCCATCGACATTGAGTGGGCACGCCCGCCTCTTGGAGTTACCCTTTCTGCAGATGTCGCTATATTGGCCCCATGCGAGCAGTCTTGGCCTTGTTCTTGCTCTCGGCCTTCAATGCATTGCTGTTCCTGACCTGTGATCAATCTAGGCTGACACCGTCGCCTACCGCAATGGCCACCGCAATCTCCACGGGTGGTGACCATACCTGCGCTGTGACCACGGCAGGCAGCCTCAAGTGCCGGGTGGCGAATCACTTCGGCCAGCTGGGAGACGGAACGAACACGAACCACACAAAGCCTGCAAACGTTATGGGGTTCGCTGGCAGTTATTGAGTTGACCAACGTGCCCTAACGGAAAATCAGAGCCCAGTTCATGCGCTCGCCGGCTCGCTACTCTTGGTGTGGCTTACTCCTATCGAAGCCTGCCAAAATGACACTCAGCTTAAACATACTCCAGGCAACGCGCAAATCGAGCAAAATAACGTGGGGCTGTTCGATCTTCCACCCTTTGGGTCCATACCCAACTCAGTTCACGAAGCGGGACTTGCGGTACTCCCGCTCTTCCCGCCCTGATAGACCTCTGGATTGGCACAGTTGGGAAGCAGCCTTCCCACAAGGCCAGCCAGTAAATTATCGACCGCCATGTTCGCCATGCGAAGGCGGGTGGCCACACTGGCACTGGCAATATGAGGAGTGATGACGACATTCGGCAGCGCAAGAAGCTCGTCTTGTGAATCTATGGGCTCGATGGCCGTTACGTCTAATGCAGCCCTGGCAGGGCGTCCCTGCCTGAGCGCGACCACAAGTGCCTGTTGATCAATAACCGGGCCGCGCGCCGTGTTCACGAGGATAGCTGTCTCCTTCATCAACGCCATCTCCCGAGAGCCGATCATGTGTCGCGTTTCCTCGGTGAGTGAAACGTGGAGAGAAACGAAGTCCGCTTCCTGGAGCAGGGTATCCAGTGATACTAATGTGGCATCAACCCCCTGGGGTGGAGGCGCAGAGGGGCGATCGATGTAGAGGACACGCATGGAGAACCCCTGGGCCCGGCGTGCGACTGCTTGACCAATGGCACCGAACCCAACAATTCCAAGAGTCGCACCAAACACGTCGCGTCCCAACAATACGTTCGGCCCCCAGGTCTTCCAGTGTCCCGCGCGGACAAAGTTATCGCCGTCAACGACGCGGCGCGCAGCAGCCATGAGCAGTGCAAACGTGAAGTCCGCGGTGGTCTCTGTTAGAACCCCTGGTGTATTGCCCACGGGGATCCCTCGGGCCGTCGCTGAAGCAAGCTCGATGTTGTCGGTGCCAACGGCCATATTGCTGACAACGCGCAGAGAAGGTGCAGCGGACAGGAGGGCCGTGTCGATCCGATCGGTCAGGAGAGAGAACAGACCTTCAGCTTGCGCGACATGCTCCCGAAGGCTATGCACGTCCGGAGGAAGATCACTGTCCCAAAGGTCAACCGAGACGTGCGCATCGAGTCTATCCAGAATTTCCTGGGGCAATCTCCGCGTGACAAAAACACGAGGCCTTTCAGTAATCATCGCATCTTCCCTTTGAGGAGGCTTGTGACAGCACGCGCCGCTGTTGCCTCAATTAGACGCGGTGTGGCCTCCGCGTCGGCGATTACCCGCTCCGATGAACGCGCGAGAGCAAAGACTCCATCAATACCCAAGGATGTCGCTTCAGTTGTACCTAATTCGTTTACACCGACGATCGCGGCAACCAACGGAACACCACACTCCTTAGCAAGAGCAGCGACACCAGAAACGCCTTTGCCGCCGGCCGTCTGGGCATCGATGCGCCCCTCCCCTGTCAAGACAATGTCTGCTCCAGCCAGTGACTCAGTAAGATTCAGAGCCTTGCTGACAACCTCGAAACCGGGCCGCAGCACCGCGCCGCAGAACGCTACGAGTCCCGCTCCCAGTCCGCCGGCCGCTCCGGCTCCTGGGATATCACGCACGTTGCACCCTAGCTGTGCTTCAACTACATCTGCAAAATGCGTCAAGGCGGCCTCTAGCAGCGAAATCTGCTGGGTGGTTGCCCCCTTTTGTGGGCCGAAGATGGCCGACGCACCATCCAAACCGCAAAGGGGATTCGTCACATCACAAAGCACGGTGATGGTAGAAGAGGAGAGACTCGGATGAATGCCACTCATATCGAAGGAATGGAGACTTCTTAAAGCTGCACCACCAGCGGGAAGGTCATGGCCCTTATCATCCAGAGCACGAATTCCGATAGCTTGAGCCAGACCAACTCCAGCGTCGTTGGTGGCGCTATCACCGAGTCCGATCAGCATACGGCGATAACCCGCATCCAACGCGGCCCGAATCAGATTGCCGGTCCCTCTGGTCGTCGTCCTTGTCGGGTCACGCTCGGAGGTCTCAAGAAGCGATAGGCCGGAAGCGGCTGCAGTTTCGATGACAGCTGTCTCGCCATCACCCAGCACGCCCCAACGAGCGGTAATCGGACGATCCAAGGGGTCGCTGGTTAGCGTACTGATGTATCGACCTCCCGTGGCAGATACCAGAGCTTCGACTGTGCCGCTTCCACCGTCCGCGATGGGGATAGGGACAACATCAGCATTCGGCACAGCCAAAAGGACGCCTCGGCAGATTGCATTGGCGACGGCAGTGGCAGACGCTGTGCCTTTGAATGCCTGAGGAGCAACGATGATTTTCATAGAATCCATCAACCTTGCCGTATCTTTCTCAGACCTAATAGCCGACTGCTACTCGACCCGGTTGCGGCTCGCCAACAATGGTGGGTATGAATAGGGTTACCAGCTGGCAGAAGTCAGTCTATGCGTATGAGACGGCCTTGCGGAGCGCATCGCCATTTGATCTCAACCAGTTGTACAGGATGTTAATATCCGTACCTATACAGAAGTGGCGGACCCCCATGTCGAGAAACCGCTTGGCCTCGTCCGGGCTACTAATCTCGGCCCGAGGCTGTATACCTGCCTTCAGCGCGGACTCGAATACCCTGCGCTCGGCCTCTTGAACCTCCGGCACTCCTGTCTCGCCCGGCCGACCGATGCTCATGGAGTAGTCGGAGGGTCCCCACTGGACCATATCCAGCCCTTCGATCGATAGGATCTCGTCGAGCTCGTCCACCGCGGAGCGCTTTTCTATCATGGCCACCACTACGACATCGCGGATCGCCTGTACGTGTTCAGCAGTGCCACCATAGGCCATACTCCTGTAGGTGAAACGGCGGGAGTTGGCACCGTAGGTGCCACCGTCCTGGGGAGTATCGGGGCGCGCTATCCGTACGCACTCACGTACCTCGTCCGCCGATCGGCAGTCGGCGAACAGGACGCTCTGAAAGCCAGCGCCGATCCCGCGCTGGGCCAGGAAGCCGCGTGGCTCTTGGTCCACCTTGATCATCGACGACATGTCGAAGAGCTCGACGGCGCGGCAGAAGTTGTCCAAGGAAAACAGGTCAAAGGGAGCGTACTCGGCCACGAACTCGACGTAGTCGAACATTCCGGTGTGGCCAATTGCCTCTACAACAGACGGCCACATGCTGTGGACATGCGTGCCGATGGATGGTTGTCCATCGTTCAGTAGCTGGCGAAGCCGGTTCTCTCTCAAGATCAACCTCCAAGACCTGATGCAGGATGAGGCAGTTGGCATATGATCCGGACTGCCTATAATCACGCGTGCAACTCGCCTGCCTCGCACATACCAGGCTGATTCAGCCCATCACAGGTGCGAGTGTAATCGCGGCTGTGGTGGCTGTCAACGGACTAGACCGTCGGACGACGAACATTAGTTGAGTACTGTGCTTCGAACTCAGGGGCAGGGGTTCAAGGGCTCTCCAGTATGGGCACGTGCGCGTCTATGAACAGATGGAGAACGTCGGCCACCTGGTCCGGCACGTGCGCGTTCGGGAAATGGCTGACGCCATGGAAGCCGTGTAGATGGCGGTGCTCCAAGGGAAGCGACAGAAAACTCCGCAGGGTAGCCTCCAGCGGCACGGTGCCATCTGCATCACCACTCATCACCAGCGTCGGTACCGTTAAGGTAGCCAGCACCGCTGTCATGTCCGGGCGCTCGCACAGCCTTTGGCCAAGGACTCGCTCTTTTGGGTTGTTCTGGATGTCTCGCCAGAGATCATCTCGGATGTCCGGGGGCAGGCCAAGGTGATTCGGTTTCCACCGGGCCCGACGTGTACCCTCGTCATCGGCAGGGGGACAATCCACGGTCTCCTCAAGCTCGCGCATCTGCTCTGGTGTCGGCAGTGGGCGCCCTCTGGCATCCCCGCCAGCCATCAACACCAACGCCTGCACTTCGAAATCCGCGGCGTGGTCGCGCATGAAGTGAATCGCCGTGGCGACTCCCAGGGAATGGCCAACCAGCGCAAAGCGCTTCACACTCAGCGCGTTTAAGGCGGCCGCGAGGTCTCTGGCATATGCCGCAGGGTTGTAGTCCTCGCGGTTAGGAGTGTGATCGGACCCGCCCGCTCCGCGCATACCTATAGCCACGGTACGGACGCCCGCCTCAGCCATGCGCTCCTGTACCATATGCCAGATGCGCGCAGACGATGAGGCGCCATGCACCAGCACCATCGTTCTACCGTCATATCCCACGTCGAAGTACTCGAGCCGAACCTGACCTGCTTGCACGAACGCCATCTAGAACCTCCCTTCTTATCTTAGTCCAGCCTTAGGTAACCCGATGGCACCCTTTGGCCGAGACTGCTCTGGGTTGAGCCTAATGCGTCAGCCAAGGCCCCTTCTCTAGGCGTCGCTCATGGCCAGCAGTCTGGTCGATGTTACCACCAAGGCTGCAACCGTGGGGCGCAGCACCTCATGGGACACCCGGACGGAGTCCTCTTCCCTCGGATGAAATACCTCAAGTACCATTTTTGAGTCTCCCTTCAGCTGAAAGCTGGCCCAGTAGCGCCGGTGCGGCTAGCTCGATTTGATTGGAGCATCAGGTTCTTCCGGTAGTCGGTATTATACTGAGTGTAAATACTGTCGCATACCGCTGTCAGAACCTCCGTTTTCAGACCAGCGGGCTAGCAGTGTACCGCCGAACCCCACAGGATATCTTACTTTGGCCGGCACAGCAGACCGTGAGAAATGTCGCCATGGAAGGCCGCAGGAGGTCTCGTCAACCCCAAATTACCACGGGGCCAGGAAAAGAAAGCCAGAAGATTACAGGTCAGTCCATAGCTACATCAGAGACCTAAGACCCGGCCCAATCGTACTTAGACAGGCTGCGCAACTCCTTAGGTGGGTCCATGCGGGACCCGCGGATGGTGTAGGACACCTCTGAAACGTAGATGGCGCCAAGGGAGTCCACTGCGATGCCGTGGGGAGCGATGAACTGACCAGGCCCCTCGCCCTCTTCCTTGGCCCCGAAGCGGCTCACCATTTCCCCATTAAGGGTATAGATGCCCACCCGGTGACCCAGGCCGGGGGCATCATCCACCCCTGTCATGCCGTTGAGCTCACCAACGTAAATGTGGTCATGCCACAGCACCATCGCGTCTGGGCGGTGGATGTTGTTCCACATGGTCACGAAGTTGCCTTTGGCGTCGAAGACCTGGATTCGGTGGGCTTCCCGGTCCACCACGTATACTCGGTCATCGGCGTCGATGGCGATGTTGTGAGGCCGGATGAACTGACCGGCGTCTATGCCCGGCTCACCCCAGGAGAACCTGTACTCCCCTTCAGCAGAGTAGACGTGGATACGGGAGTTGCCGTAACCGTCTGAAATATAGATGTCACCGTTGCTAAGCATGATGGCCGCGGAGGTTGGACGGTTAAAGGGTTGCCCACTCCACCTCGGCGCCGGATGGTTTCGCTCTCCTATCTCCATCAGCTTCTGCCCTTGCGGACTGAACTTCTGGATGGTGTGCAGCCCATCGTCGGCCACGAGCACGGAATCATCATTAGCGATGTAGAGGCCATGAGTGCGGTTGCTGAAGAGCCCTTCGCCGAATGACCGCAGGAAGTTGCCATCCCGGTCGAAGACGATGACAGGGTGCTCTCCTCGCGTCAGGACATAGATGTTGTCCACGGAGTCCACAGCCACCCCAGGGCACTCCAAGAAGCTCATACCGGGTGGCAGCTTGGCCCAGTTGTCCACAAAAGTGTAGCGAAAAGCGCCGGTGCCGAATTCCTGACTCATAGAAAACCTCCCGGTGAGAGGGACATTGAAGAACGGCCCGTCAGCATCCCTGATTTTAGCCTATCCTAAGTCCGGCTTACCCGTGTGTCAATGGCAGGCGCTCCAGCCAAGGGTTGGTGATGGTACCATGCTGTCGCTCAAGCACCGACAACAATCAGCGATCCTGACGGAGTACGGTGATATGGATTCGCTCTCTGGGGTGGAAGGGTGATGTTTACGTTAATTGCTGGATTATGTTTGTTTGTCTTGCTTTGTTTAGCTCATTATGTGGCATACAGCTCAAGATATGCCGAGAACAGACGGATATAGGTGAGATTATTTGCTTCTAATTCGCATTTCTCTCTGAATTGAGGTTATACTCCAACTAAATGACTGCTTCACATGAATTGGAGGTTGCACAGATATGAATTCAAATGGGAGAGTCGCTATCGTTACAGGCGCAGGATCCGGCATCGGTAAATACTCTGCTCTGGCTCTCTTAAGAGATGGATATTCTGTTGCCCTGGCAGGACGCCGTTTGGAGACTTTACATGATACGGTGGAAGCGGCGGCGGACTACAGTTCACGCGCACTACCAGTACCGACCGACGTAGGAGACCCTCAGTCTGTTCAAGCCTTGTTCGCCAAGACCTATGAAACATTTGGACGCCTAGATGTACTGTTTAACAACGCGGGAACAGGCGCTCCACCTATTCCATTTGAGGACCTAACTTACAGCCAATGGAAAACGGTTTTGGACACTAATCTGACAGGGACTTTTCTGTGCGCACAGGAAGCCATCAAGATTATGAAGGCTCAGACACCGATGGGTGGACGCATCATCAATAACGGCTCTATATCAGCTACCACCCCGCGTCCGAACTCCGCACCCTATACTGCTACAAAACATGCGGTAACCGGCCTGACCAAGTCAATCGCTCTTGACGGGCGCAAATACAACATCGCCTGCAGTCAAATCGACATTGGTAACGCAGAGACAAACCTGACTTTGCCAATGAAAAACGGGATATTACAGGCTCATGGATCAATCGAAGTTGAACCTACATTCGATGTGAATCACGTGGCCGAAGCAATTCTGTATATGTCAAATCTTCCATTAGATACCAATGTTCAATTCATGACCCTAATGGCAACAAAGATGCCTTACATAGGACGAGGTTGATCCAAGAGTCTGGGCAGTTCTTTGATTGAACGCTGTATGTGGCGTCTGCCCCACTCTTTGTCCTCCCATTCTTCAGTGGTGAGAGAGAACAGATTGCCGATGAGATGCAAACTGGTCAGGTTGGTGAATCCATGATTGGGGGCAGCGCCACTCGCTGAGGTGTGCTCATGGCAATCTTTGTCTAGGCATGTCAACTGCCAGTCGTGCTGTGGACTGCTCCTACGACCTATTGTGAACCGGAGGAAAGTGAAGGCAAACGAATCTGCCAATTGGTCAGATCTGGAAAATGCAGGGCCCAGTCGTTCATCTTCGTGGCCAACAGCACTTCCATCTCGCGTTCAGGATGTAGTTTGATTCCACCCGGACCTCTGGCTACCAGTCCAGAGTCCATTCACCCAATCTAGCACATGCTGAAACCTAATCCGCCGCTCTGAGGGCTTTAACCACTTCTGCACGATATGCGTCTAGTGCATTGGACTCTGGAAGGGCACTTTCAGAAAACCAGCTAATCTCAGTGTGTTCTTCAGTGGCAATATTCATTGGCTCACCGTCCCAGTCGGAGATCGCGAATAGATGAATATCGGCAGGTTCAACCGGTTCGTGGACCACGCCGATCAAACGGTGGGCCTTCACATTTATACCAAGTTCCTCATATACCTCTCGGCGGAGTGCAACTTCAAGTGCCTCCGCTTCCCGTACATGCCCACCACACAGATCCCATACACCGGGGTAGTACTTCCTGGAGGATGCCCGAAGAACTAGCAACACCTTACCACCCTTGATGACAACTCCTGCCACGCAAATAGCTGACGGCCCCTTCTCTTCTCTGTCCGCGCGATGATCTTCCATCTCGTTTCACAACAACTTTAGGGTGTGGAGACCCCGATGCACCAACTTCCACACCCTCCACGTCCTCTTCACGGGAAGAGGCGCTCGACAACGGTGTCCGTTATTTCGATCAGCGAGGTGAACCGCTCCGCCGCAACTGATAACTCGGGGCGCCTATGTGCATCTACATGTACCGCGATTGCATACATCCCCGCACTAATGAGTGAGTTCACACCCGCCCCCGAGTCCTCAATCCCGACACAGTCCTTCGCTGCAATCCCGAGATTCTGTGCTGCCTGCAAATAAGGCTCTGGGTGGGGCTTCATGTGCGAAACAGAGTCGCCTCTTATCGTACAGGCAAAGAACCCATCGATTGCCAAGCGTCGCGTCACGCTTTCGGTGTATTGTGTATTCTCTGAGGTCACCAGTGCAACTGGGATGTGCCTTTGGTAAGTCATTTCAAGTAGGTTCCGAGCGCCAGGCATTAACTCCAGTTCTACTTCAAGCGATCGATGCCATATAGGCAAGTACTCTGCCAAGTACCTGGAGGCATCATTAATGCCGTAGTGCTTACACATCTCATCAGCACCGCGTTCGATCCCATTGCCAAATGTACGGGGGTGCTCATCGCTGAGTTCGGAAATACCGAGGCAGCGAAGCGCATGCAGTTCTGCTTTGACATGAAGGCGCTCTGTGTCAACTAGTGTCCCGTCGAGATCCAAGCAGAGGCACTTGAAGGTTCGCATACCAGTTACTGTTGCCTCGGGATCACGGTCTTTTCATCGATGTACGTGTTGGCATATCAGTATCATCATGACGACTATTACGGCTCTGATTTCCGTGTAGCCCACTCTGATGCCAGCATGGAGTAGACGGCAAGGTCATGAAACTGACCATTGAGTAGCTGTGCTTGGCGTTGGATACCCTCGTAGACAAAGCCTAACCGTTGAGGGATGGCGATGCTGCGCAAGTTGTGGGGCAACATCTGCATAGGACTCCCCTGCTGACCGAAAGACAACTTCTCCTGCGGGGAAGCCATACTGTTTTAAAACAAGCTCATCTTGCTCAATATCATTTTGATCCGTATGTGAACTCAAGTATGTGATGGTAGCACTCCGTGCCTCCCATTGTTTCAATTTATGTACTGCGTTTCCCACTGGCACATACGAGGCATAATCCAAGACTGACTCCCCTCTTGAACGGTTAACAGCATTTCTGTGCATTATGGTTGTGCCGTGAAGAAATATAAGGATTTTCATAGCTGGGGATACTGGATGAAGGTAGAACCTACTCACGAGATTCGAAATGACCTCAAACCTTTTACCAATATCTGGCTCCCCGGTTAGGACTCGAACACAGACATTTGTGTTCAGCATCATAGCATGTGTTTGAACTTGATTCCTATATGGAAGTCAAGGCCGAGCGAGGGCGAGATGGCGAGGCACCTCCTGCTGAGGGTCGTAGGGCCTTCCTGTTTTCAGGATGGCGTAGATGACTCCTATATGGAAGTCAAGGCCGAGCGAGGGCGAGATGGCGAGGCACCTCCTGCTGAGGGTCGTAGGGCCTTCCTGTTTTCAGGATGGCGTAGATGACTGAGAGGAGCTTGCGCCCCACAGCGACGAGGG
>JBDRIA010000012.1:0-3617 GCA_043816345.1 Chloroflexota bacterium | reverse complement strand
ATAAGGAGCAAAGCTGTTCATGGTCAGCGATTGTCAGATGAACAGCTGCGAACTGCCCTTTCAGAATCCTTCGACTTATTGCGAAGTCTTTTGCTTATAATAATTGAGAAGGGACACATGTTGACTCCTGAAGCCCTAGACGACGCTATCATGGGTGATCCGCAGGATTGATAAGCAAGCTCACCACGAGCGAAGGATTGTAACACGCTTTTTCGGAAGCAGATACTACTTCTCCTCCACAACTACGGCAGTCCCGTAGGCCAGTATCTCTGAGGCTCCTCCCATGATGGTGGAGGTCATGAAGCGGGTGCCCACTATGGCGTTGGCCCCCATCTCCTCGGCCCTCTGCACCATCCTCTGAGTGGCCTGCTCCCTGGCTTCTGTTAGCAGCCTGGTATACTCCTCAATCTCGCCCCCCACCAGGTTTCGCAGGCTGGCCATGATGTCCCGACCCACGTGCCTGGCCCTCACGGTGTTTCCTCGCACCAGCCCCAGCACCCTGGTTATCCGCCTGTCCTCCATCTCGTTGGTGGTCACTATAATCATTCCTCTACCTCCTCAAAACGTTCTTCTTTGCCCTTGCGGTATCTCTCCCATCCCACGGCGCTCAGGAGCAGAATGATACCTATGATGATAGCAGGGATGGCTACCTTGATGGCCAGGGGTATAGAGGGCTCAGAGAAGAGGGCTTTGAAAGCGTAGTAGAGCCAGTAGCCCGTCACTACCACCACGCCCGCGATGACCAGGATGGCCCCCGCTCGCAGGATTATTGCGGACATGGCTGCCTCCTTACAGGGCCAGCCCTTCCTCGGACGGAAGGGCCAGCTTGCCGGGGTTCATGATGTTGTGAGGGTCCAGGGCCGCCTTGATTCCCCGCAGGACCTCCATTCCAGATCCCAACTCTCGGGGAACCAGGTGGGCCAGCTTCACGCCCACCCCGTGCACGTACTCCATGGAGCCTCCCATGTCCTGGGCCAGGGTAAGCATCTCGTCCATGGCCTGGGCCGGTTGTCCGCCCGTTCCCCCACCTTCCAGGGCAATGTCTACCAGGACCATGGAAAACAACTCCGGTTGAGTCCACAGCGAGTACTCTCGCACGTACAGATGCCTCCTGGAAGCGATCTCATCACAGCGGCGGCGATACTCCAGTAGCCTTGAGGTGGGGATGGCAACATGGGGATAGGCTATCGCTCTGGGCCAGTCCAGCGGAGGCCAGTCTTCCACCGGCTTGTCTATGAACCTCTCCTTGTAGTAGTAAGCCAAGTCGTGGCGAGTGTCCCAGTACCCCTGGGTTGGGGCCGGGCCGATGTCCTCCCCCTTTGAAGCGGTGCACACCTTCAGCGTTCTTGCAGCCTGGGCTTCCACCTCCTCGGCGTACCCCTCAAATACCAGGTACATCCATATCTTGTAGGGCACAGAGGAGTCCTCTGGAGCACCAGCAGGGGAGCTTTCGGGCTCTTCGCACAGGTCCACCAGAGCGGGCTTGAGACCCAGGGAGAACATCTCCAGCAGGGCATGGAACCCATCTTCGAATGTGGGGAAAGCGATGGTCTTGAAGAGGCGGGACTCGGGCATGCGGAAGACCCTGATGGTGGCCTGGGTTATGATGCCAAAGACACCCTCTGCCCCCACGAACAGTGAGTGAAGGGAAGGGCCGACGGAGGTCTTGGGCACCGCCCTGGTTTGCATAACCTCTCCGTCAGGCAGGACCACCTCCAACCCAAGTACCTGTTCTCCCATGGAGCCGTACCTGGCAGCCCTGTATCCCACACTGTTGGTGGAGATAGCGCCGCCCACGGTGGCTATGGGCATGCTGTAGGGGTCGTGGCCCAGCATGAACCCCTTCTGATTGAGGGCCATATCCAGGTCTCCCAGGATAATGCCCGCCTCCACGGTAGCAGCCCTATCCTGGGAGTTCACCTCCACGATTTGGTCCATCTTCTTCAGGTCTACCGCGATGCCCCCCTGAAGGGGAGTTACGGCACCCGCTAGCCCCGTGCCTCCACCGTAGGGCACCAGGGGAATCCTCTCGTCGTGGGCCAGCTTCACCACCTGGGCTACTTCTAAGGTGGACGAGGGTCTGACCGCGGCGTGCACCCGCGGCGGAGAGAGGCCTGGCTGTCCGATTCCCCAGCGCCCAAAGGCGTCAATGGAGTACTCCTCAATGGAGGACTCATCCATTAGTACATTCTCGGGCCCCACGATCTGCTTCAGTCTTTCCAGTGCTGCTGGGGAAATCACGGCATGTTCCTCTTTCAAATCCCGGCAGTGTACTTACATCAAGTGCAGTTGAGGACACTCAGCGAGGGTTTTTGAATCTCCACTGGGTGCCACTGGGCGTATCCTCCAGGATCACTCCCAACTCTTCTAGCTGAGATCGGATGGAGTCGCCCAGCTTCCAGTTGCGTTCGGCCCGCAGTTGGGTGCGGGTCTCCACCAGGAGGTCTATGAATGGATAGGCGTCCTTGTGCCCCGATCCAGGTTGCTCGTCCAGAGAGAGGCCAAGGACAGAGGCCATCTCACGCAATGCCTGCTGCGCCTCTCCTGCCGCCGTACCCGATTCCCGGTGTCGGTTTATCTCTCGGGCCAGGTCAAACAGGGTGGCCAGGGCCTGAGGGGTGTTCAAGTCGTCGTCCATGGCAGCGATGAACCGTTTGCGAAATGGGCCTGCATCCACCTGACCATCGGTGTGGCTCTCGACATCGCTCCGGAGCGCGTTGACCAATCGCTCCAGAGCACGCTCGGCAGCGGCCACCCCCTCTTCGGTGTAGGTGAGGGGGCTTCTATAATGGGATGAACAGAAGTACAGGCGAAGGGTGTCCGCGCTGTGGGAGGCAAGGGCGTCCCGACAGCTGATGAAGCGACCCGTGTGGCGTGTCATTTTCTCCTCGCCGTCATCCGGCAGGCGCAGCAGGCCATTGTGAACCCAGAACCGGACGAAGGGCGAGGCTCCCGTGTAGGTCTCCGACTGGGCGATCTCGTTCTCATGGTGTGGAAAGATGACGTCCTGGCCGCCGCCGTGGATGTCGATCTGGTTTCCCAGCAGGCTCAGGGACATGGCGGTGCACTCGATGTGCCAGCCGGGGCGTCCGGGGCCCCAGGGAGTAGGCCAGGAGGGTTCTCCCTCGCTAGATGCCTTCCACAGAGCGAAGTCCATGGGGTCTTCCTTGCGCGGGTCGATCTCAATGCGTGAGCCGGCCCTCATCTCCTCTATGGGGCGTCTGGAGAGCCGCCCGTACGCCTGGAAAGCACGGACTCGAAAGTAGACGTCGCCCTCTATGATGTAGGCATGCCCTTTCGCGATGAGGTCCTGGATAATCTCTATCATGCGGCCTATGTACTCCGTGGCCCTGGGGTAGTGGTGGGCACGCTGCACGCCCAGGGCGTCCATCTCCTGGAGGAACCGCTGGATGTACTGCTCCGCCAGCTCGCCGATAGTGCGCCCCTCTCTCTTCGCTACCTCGATGATGCGGTCTTCGATGTCTGTGAAGTTCTGTGCCTGGCGGACGCGGTAGCCCTGGTACTCCAGGTAGCGACGGAGCACGTCGAAAAATACGTACGACAGCGCGTGGCCTATGTGGCAGGGGCCATACAGGTTGGGGCCGCACACGTACATG
>JBDRIA010000011.1:0-25708 GCA_043816345.1 Chloroflexota bacterium | reverse complement strand
GGAAGGGCAAGCTCCGTTGCGCACCATGATCGCAGCTAAAATGCTGTTTGAGCGGCCAAAAGAACAGGGGGATGGCCCTCCAAGAGGTGCGTCATCTCATGCAAGATACTCCCTAGCCATTTCCTGACCACCTACGGAATCTTCTTCAGATAGCGATGCCGCAGTAGTGAGGTTTTTCAGAGCGTCCTATACGCAGTTCCTCGTGCCAGCCATCATTGTTATGACGGCTCTCATCGGAGCGAACCAGACAGGCGTAGGTCTTGCCGAGGACCTCTCCAAGGGTGTGGTGGACCGGTTCCGCTCACTGCCTATGTCGGGGGTGGCGGTATTGGCGGGGCGCACGGTCAGTGACTCGCTCCGCAACATCGCTTCCATCTCGTTGGTCATCGCGCTAGGTTACCTGATTGGGTTCCGGTTCGAGGCCGGTGTGTCCGCTGCCCTTGTTGCCATCGCGATCGCCGTTGTACTGGGCTTCGCGGTCTCATGGATGGTCGTGTTAATTGCGACCATAGTGCGAAGCGCTGAAGGCGTCGGGATGGTAAACATGTTGTGGTTGATGCCGGTATGGTTCGCCAGCAGCATGTTCGTGCCCACAAGCACGATGCCAGGTTGGCTTCAGCCGATAGCTCACAATCAGCCGGTTTCCGTGGCGGTGGATGCCATTCGGGCGTTGAGTACTTCGGGGTTCGACACTGAGTTGGCGCTGAAGGCGTTGCTGTGGTCAGCGGGTTTGCTGGCGGTATTCATTCCCCTAGCTACGTTCCGGTATGGCCGGAGTGCATAGCGTCGCCATTCATCAACAGCTCGACGGTATTGCTTAATCAGGCGCAGTTCTGTCTTTCATAACAGTAGGCTCCCCGAGTAGTCCTTCCAGAGGAAGGAGAACCTACGACCTCGCGGTTAATCCTTCCCGTACGGGAAGGACCCACTCTACCGCTGGCTTATACCAAATGTTTCTCGCAGCCCTTTGTTTGTCCTTCCCCGTTTGAGGTTCCGCTCCCGTTGCAGTGCCTCAGCCCTGTCGCTGAAAGTTTCGTAATGTACTAGTTCCCACGGTCCTCGAGTTCGAGTCCATCCAGCTTTCCCTTCCTGATGCTGCCTAACTCGTCTTTCAAGGTCAGCAGTAAAGCCAACGTAAAGCTGTCCCTGAGAATTCCGTAGAACGTAGACGTAGAACATCGAATTGAGTTGGCACTGGCTCCCCGAGTAGGATTCGAACCTACGACCTAGCGGTTAACAGCCGCCCGCTCTACCGCTGAGCTATCGGGGAAGGAAGTACGACACAAATGGTCTGGGCTGTCCTCAGGAAACGGAACAGCCTTGCAATGGGATTATAGCATCCAGGTGCAGAAGCCAACAAGGGCAGGTCATGGGAGTAACGCTGAGCCTGGCCTGAAACCAACAGGGAAGGGCCCCTGGCTGGCCCCTCCCTGTTAGCCCGCTTCTGCCTTTGCCTACAAATCTACTGACTCCCGATGGCAAAGACCGCCTGGATGCTTACCTGTATCTCCATCTCTCCCGCGCTGATGGGGGTAACAGCCGAATCTGACGATGGCACAGCTTCCATCTTAGCGAAGTCTCTCACCACCGGTATGCCACCACCGCTCTCGGTGATGAACAGCAGAGCGCCTCTGCTCACGCCAGTGAGGGTGGCAAACTGGTCCGCCTTGGCCAGAGCATCCAACACTGCGTTCTCTCTGGTCTGGGTCTGAGCCACCGAAGAGTCTTCCACTGTAAACTGTATGCTGTTGATGCGGGTGGCGTCGCCTCCTGCCAGGACCACATCGTCTATGGTCGCACCCACTATGTCCAGGTCCCGTACCCTGGCAGTGACGGTATTGGAGACCCGATAGCCGGTCAGGACCTGCTTCCCATAGCGTCCACCGTTCTCATACACTTCCTGATAGGTGTACTCCGGGGAGATGTTGAAGTAGCGCGTCTGGATGTCCTTGTCGGCAATGCCCCTTGCCTTGAGGGCGTTGATGATCCCGGTCATGGCCTCGGCGGCCTCGGCTCGGGCTACTTCTACGGTGTCGGCCCTGGCCTCTACACCGAGGCTCAATAGGGCCAGGTCTGGTTCCAGGGTGACTCTGCCCAGTCCGGTGACCCAGATTCCCGCCTGCTGATAATCACCCATCTGCCCCAAAGCCGAGGTGAGGGAGCCTGCATAGGCTGCCAGTTCAGCAGAGGTAAGGTTTACTAGGTTGCCTATGTTGTTTGTGCCACCAGTGCTGTTTCCTTCCTGGGGTGTTGTCGCTGCCGCCCCAGTGTCGCACGCAGCCCCCAGAAGCAGCACTACCGTCAGTGTCAGGCCCGCCAATAACCACTTTGCCCTTTTCATTGCTCTTTCCTCCTCAATCTTGAATTCTTGCGATTTGGAACCGGTCCTGCTTATATAGACGACCTTCCATCCGTAAAAGTTCCACCTGGTCATGCCGAGTGGCTGCGCCGTCTGTACTGCAGGGTCGCTAGCAGGGTGACAAGGGCCAGCAGTGCAAGTAAGCTCCCCAAGGCGACTTCCAGGGCCGTAACGGGCAATGTCTCTTCTACCTCAGAGTCAGTCTGAAGGAGATGCGCGTCAGGGCTGGCTGCATAGTCGGTCTCAGGAGCGCCGTCTGCTTCAGAGGCCAGGGTTCGGGGTGCCGATTCGGTCGCTGCCTCGAGCAGTGGCGTATCTGCATCGGTGGCCCCAGTCTCTGCTATCTTGGGGTCGGCCTCATCGGCCGGAGCAATATCCCTGGAAAATGTGCCCAGGAGGTCGCCCGCCACCAGAAGCACCACCGCAATGGATGTCATAGCAGTGGCCGCTCGCATACCCCACAGATACGCGGGAGCGACTCTTGAGACCTGGGGCCGCTCCGTAAAGGCGAAAGAACGTCTGGGGGTTGCGTGGGGTAGCGCTTGAAGGAGGTTTACGGTGGCTCTCAGGGTCTGCAGCTCCTCCTGGCAGGGGTCACACGTCGCCAGGTGTTCCTCTAGTGCTGCCACCTGCGGCCCATCCAGGCGACGGTCAATATACGGGGAAAGGAGGTCTCTGAATCTCCCGTGGCTCCATCGATTAAACAGTCCCAACACACCACCTCCTACGGTTATTGACGAAAAGAAGGAGGCAAAAGTTCCCTCTTCTGCAGTAAATAGTCCCTGAGTTTAGCTCTGGCGCGGCTGAGGCGGGAGCGAAGTGTTCCTGGGGAGATACCTGATGCTTCAGCGGCTTCCTCGTAGCTCATGCCCTCCACATCCACCAGGATGAGCACCATGCGCTGTTCTCGGGGCAGTGTGAGTAGGCCGCGTTGGATCTCTGTACCCAGTTCCCCTCGCAGGGCCTCCTGCTCCGGGGAAGGGTCCGAGGAAGCCCAGGTGTCCCCGCTCTCTTCCGTGAGGAGATCCAGGGAAAGGTTCTGGCGGCCTCGTCGCGAGCGGAGGAAATCGTTACAGGTATTGGAGGCGATCCTGAGAAGCCATGCCCTGAGGTTCTCTCCCCTGAATCTCGCCATCCCTCGGTAGGCCTTTAGAAGGGTCTCCTGGGTTACGTCTTCTGCCAGTTGGGAGTCTCCCAACATGCGAAATGATACATTATAGATGTGTCGCTCATATCTTTGGGCCAGTTGGGTGAAGGCATCCGGGTCACCCTGCTGGGCTAACGCGACCAAAGAGGTATCCGGAATGTCTGAGGTGAATTCCAAGCTGTTCTTCCTCAGCTAAATATACTGCAATGGGCATCTCAACAACACCCTAAACCGTAGAGCATTGCTGAGGGTGTCAGCAGTATATTGGTGGTCCCTTTCAGGAGTCAAAATACTGATAATGGTGACGGGGCAACTTCTTAGGGGCTATAATATACTTCTGGCCCAAGCCACGCCAAACACCAGGCCGCTCCACAAGAAGACATGAAGGATTTCCTTAAAGACCTCCTGGAAACCATTGCTCTCGCCTTATTGATCTTCCTGGCCCTCCAGGCCAGCGTGCGGAACTATAGAGTGGAGCTTTCCAGCATGGAGAGCACCCTCTTCCCAAAGGATAGGCTTGTGGTAAACAAGCTGGTATATTTGCACTTGGACACCGAGACGATAGATAGGTTTGTGCCCTTTGTAGATATCTGGAAAGATAAGGAGACACTGTTTCCCTTCCATCCACCCAGACGTGCAGATATTGTTGTTTTCCACTTTCCCAACGATCCCAGCCGAGATTATGTCAAGCGGGTTATTGGCCTTCCTGGAGAAACGGTGTCTATGAAAGGTGGGGAGGTGTTCATAGAAGGGGATAGGCTAGATGAGCCATACCTGACAGAGAGGGATAACGATAATATGGCTCCAACCCTGGTGCCTCCGGATAGCTACTTTGTCCTGGGGGACAATCGCGATGGCAGCAGTGATTCTCGGCACTGGGGCCCAGTACCCCTTGATAACATAGTGGGCAAGGTTTCTCTTCGGTACTGGCCTTTCTCCGAGTTCTCACTCCTGTCTGGAGACTCACCAGGCGTCGCAGATGCTGGCCCCCTGCGCTAGTTCATAAAGATGAGTGACGCTACAACAGTGTCATGCGTATCATCAGTGGTACGGCTTCTGGGGTCTTGCGCCTGGCCCTTCCCTGGAAGGGCTGGCGAGGCTCCGGGAGCTCTCACGGGAAGCCAGGCTGAGGTTACAGTGGATGGACTACCATGAGGCTCGCCTTGGAGAATCGCTCTCATCGACCAAGACATCTGCGCCAGCCCACCTGGAGCCCCGAGCTGGCCCAGGCTGTAATGACAAGTTGGAGGTGGTGCTTCGTGACAGGGGATGGGAGGTATCCACCTCGATGGTGGGGCGCATTCTTAAGCACCTCTAGGGGGGGAGTGCTGGACACCTTGGGCTTCGTAACCTTCAACCTGGGGATAGAGCGGTACCCCGTCTCACTCATCATTCCCATTGCGGCTGCCTATCCCGCAGTAACCCTGGCACTGGCCTGGGTGCTTCTCAGGGAGCGAGTGGCTCAAATACAGATGGTGGGCATAATAACTGTCCTGGGGGGTGTGATTTCCTTCAGCGCGGTCACCTGGCTTCGCGCTTTCACACGACAATCGCCTGGGGGTATAATTCCATAGTCATCTGAGGATTTGAAACATGCCTAGGACTAAAGCAGGACCCGCACCACTACTGCCAGAAAAGCCCCTACTCATGCTCATGGACGGCCACGCCATGGTGCACAGGGCGTGGCACGCCATCCAGAGGCCCCTTACCTTGAGCAAGACAGAGGAGGACGTGCGGGGCGTATACGGCTTCGCCAACGCCTTCATCAAGGCCATTCAGGAGTGGAGGCCCACCCACTGTGCCATTGCCTTTGACCTGCCGGCGCCCACCTTCAGGCACCTCCAGTACGCCAACTACAAGGCCCAGAGGCCCGAAACACCCCAAGATCTGCGAGCCCAGTTTCCCTGGGTGCGACGGCTGATAGAGGCCTTCAACGTCCCCATCTTCGAGGTGGAGTCCTACGAGGCTGACGACGTCCTGGGGACCCTCTGCCGGCAGGCCACGGAGCAGGACATGGACACCATCATCCTCACCGGGGACACCGATACCCTCCAGCTTGTTTCCCCCACGGTGCGAGTGGCCTTGAGCCATAGTATCCAGGGCCTGTCTATCTACGACGTGGCAGCCGTCCGGGAGCGGTACGGCGGCCTTAGTCCCAGCCAGCAGCCCCATGTGAAAGCCCTCCAGGGGGATGCCTCGGACAACATTCGGGGGGTCCCGGGGATTGGTGCGAAGACCGCCATCAAGCTGATCCAGGAGTACGACAGCATCGAAGGGCTTTATGCCAACGTTGACAGCGTTCTTCCTGCCCGCATTCGGGAGCTTCTGGCGTCCCACGAAGCCGATGCCAGGCAGGGACTGGAGCTGACCACCATAGTCAACGACGTGCCAATCACCCTGGACACCGAGGCTTGCCGCTTCTGGTGCTACGACCGGGAGAGGGTGCTGGCCCTGCTCCGTGAGCTGGAGTTCACCAGCGTAGTGGCCCGAGTGCCTCAGTTGGGGGGAGTTCAGGAGCAGGTATCGCAAGGGATGCTCATGTCTGTGGCGGAAGAGGTGGAAGGGGACTATCATACCGTGGACAACATCGAAGACCTGGCGGCCCTCATATCGGAGCTGCGGGCTGCAGGCAGCTTCGCCTTCGACGTGGAGACCACGGGCAAAGACCCCATGTCCTGCGACCTGGTGGGGCTCTCCTTCTCCAGCGCTGCGGGCACCGCAAGCTACATACCAGTGGGGCATACGGAAGGAAAGCAGATTCCTATCGAGGATGCCCTGGCCCTCCTCAAGCCTCTGCTGGAAGACCCCACCGTGGCCAAGACGGCCCACAACGGAAACTACGATATGACGGTGCTGGCCAACTACGGTATCCAGGTGAGCGGCCTGGACTTCGATACTATGGTGGCGGCACACCTCCTGGGGGAGAAGGCCCTGGGTCTCAAGAACCTTGCCTTTACTCGCCTGAACGTGGAGATGACTCGCATAGACGCTCTCATAGGTACGGGGCGTAATCAGAAGACAATGGCCCAGGTGTCCATTGACGAGGCGTCGAAATACGCCGCCGCGGACGCTGACATGACGCAGCGACTAAGGGAACTGTTCGAGGTCGAGCTGAAGCGGGAGAGCAAGGTACGGGGCGTTTTCGCCGATATGGAAATCCCCCTGGTTCCCGTGCTGGTGCGAATTCAGCGCAACGGCGTCTCCCTGGATGCAGAACGCCTCAAGGATATGGCCAAATCCCTGGGCGAGCGGCTGGCCCAAGTGGAAGCGACGGTGTTCGATACGATAGGCCACAGGTTTGTGCTCAACTCCACCCAGCAGCTTGCCGACGTGCTGTTCAACGAGCTGCGGCTCCCCAAGACCAAGCGCACCAAGACGGGCTACTCCACGGACGCCGCTGTCCTGGAGAACCTGAAGGTGATGATCAACGAGGGACAGGCGGAGGGAGCCGACCCCAGGGCCAACCAGGTCCTGGACGGCATCCTGGAGTACCGTGAGCTGTCCAAGCTCAAGTCCACCTACGTTGATGCCCTTCCACAGCTCATCAACCCACGCACAGGGCGAGTCCACACCAGCTACAACCAGACGGGGTCGGCCACGGGGCGCATCTCCAGCAACGACCCCAATCTTCAAAACATACCCGTCCGCACGGAGCTGGGCCGGCAGGTGCGCAAGGCCTTCGTGGCCCAGGATGCACCCCGGTGGACACTCCTGGCCGCGGATTATTCTCAGATTGAGCTGCGGGTACTGGCGCACCTCTCCGAGGACAAGGATCTGGTTGACGCCTTCCTGCGGGACGAGGACATCCACGCTGCAACCGCTTCCCAAGTGTACGGCGTGGCCCTGGACGCCGTGACTCCGGACATGAGGCGCATCGCCAAGATTATGAACTTTGGGGTAATCTACGGCCTCAGCGCCTACGGCATCTCGCAGCAGACGGACCTGCCCCGTGACGAGGGGGCCAGGTTCATCGAGGGCTACTTCTCTCGATACCCCGGCATCCGGGAGTACCTGGAGGCCACCAAGGCCCAGGCCAGGAAGCTGGGCTACCTGGAGACGGTGTGTGGACGGCGTCGCTACATCCCAGAGGTCAACTCCTCCAACTACCAGGTGCGCCAGGCCGCCGAGCGTATGGCGGTGAACATGCCCGTTCAGGGCACCGCCGCGGACATCATCAAGCTGGCGATGATAAGCATAGACCGGCGGATGCAGCAGGAGAACATGCGTAGCAAGATGATCCTTCAGGTCCACGACGAGCTAATCTTCGAGGTGCCGGAGGAGGAGATGGAGGCCATGCGCGCCCTGGTCCTGGAGCTGATGCCCGCGGCCCTGGAGCTTATTGTGCCCTTGAGGGTTGAGCTGAAGACGGGGTATACGTGGGGGGATATGGAGTAGGGGCAACATTTACTCGCACGAAGGGCAACATGCCAAGAAACGATGTTAAACTCAAAGTGGACTATGCTGCACAAGAAGATGTGCGGGATTTTCTTTGCAGAATGAGTGAAGAGGACTTTGCTCAGTTGAAAATTGAGCCTCATGAATATCTCGATGCTATGGTTGTCAAACTAACAACAAGCTATGGCAAGGGGTCAGTCATATGCCTAGCTAGGACACCAGTTAGACCGCTAGGGAGCCAAGGGAGGCTAGAGCTGGGGCACATTGCCCTGGATACTTGGACAAGACATAGACTTGGCCTCCCCGTTTTTTTCAACCAGAGCCAACCACCGCTAGTTACTGTAGAAGTTGCCGACCACCGATGGCAGAAATGTTGGTATCCGATTCGGTACCTCTGGGACGCGACTATTCACCACCCCGAAATATCAACTCGGTGGCAAAAGATCGCGCTAGCTGTCACAGTTCTGGGAGTAATGGCTACGTTCCTTTCGATATACTGGCCATGGGGCCTGTTTGGATTGATACCTGTCTTGTTTTTTGTCTGGAAGATGCTTCCTAAAGCTTAGGCCACCCCCATGCCTGACTCGCCCTGGTAGAAGCTCTGTGCCACTCACTCCACCTCCTGCTACAATAGCCAGGTGAACCAGACTACCACTGTCGCGAAGAAAGTGCGCCATCTGCTGCTTGCGCTCCTGACTGGGCGCAAACAACATGAGTCTTCGAGTCCCGCTCATCCTGAGCCTGTCGAAGGACTTGAGCGGGATTTGCTCCACTCGTATGGTTCGACAAGCTCACCACGAGCGGAGCAATATGAGCGTGTCGCCGGGGCGTTGGGGCGGCTGACCATCGTCCTGTTCATACTGGCCATACCCACGTTCCTGGTGACCTCCAACGTCCGCATGGCCTTCGACAGCCTCCGCCTCTACCGGTACGGCTTCGAGCAGTACAACGTTGTCCGTGCCACGGGCCTGGACATGGCCCAGCTTATGACGGTGGCCAGGGAGATACGGGACTACTTCCACTCCTCCCAGGAGCTACTGGATGTAAGGGTGTCCCTCGATGGGGAGGAGCGCGCCCTGTTCAACGAGGGGGAAATCTTGCACATGCGGGACGTAAAGGGGATGGTGCGGGGAGTGTACCGGATACAGGAGATCACGGGAGCGTACATTGTCGGCTACGTGATCGTGGTGCTGCTGGCGACCAGGGGGAGGAGCGCTCGCGCCCTGGCGGGCCGCGTCATTTGGGGAAGCCTCTTCACGGCGGGGCTACTTGCCTTTGGAGGGCTGGCCCTACTGGTGGGCTTCGACCAACTATTTGAGGCGTTCCACGTCCTTGGTTTCGCCAGCGGCACGTACAGTTTCGACCCACGGTACAACTACCTGACCAGGCTGTTCACCGAGGGGTTCTTCATGCAGGCCACCCTGTTTGTCACCCTGGCCGTGATGGTGCAGGCCGCGCTGCTGGCGCTGGTGGCATGGGGCATCCGCAAGTGGGCCTTAAAACGTGTGGTGTCCTTGTAATACCCTATAGATTGTCATTGCGAGGAGTCCTTCCTGTACAGGAAGGACGACGAAGCAATCTGGAGGAGGGGTACACCTCGCAGCCAGATTGCCACGGCCCTCCGGAGCCTGTGGTGAGGACCTCGAACCATCGGGCCTCGCAATGACATTTGCGGCGAACTTTGGGGACACTGCTCTAGAACCCCATGCCAGGTGGGCAGGCGCACTGTCCGCTGGCGGCATAGGCACACCCACCGCCCCCGGCCATGGCCGGCATCTCGCCGCGGGAGTCGCTGGTGATGGAGGCGAATACGGAAAGGGCCCTGTCCGCGGGGCTTCCGCAGTCGGGGCAGGGGATAGCCTCCTGGGATGTGCTCATGGGGCGCAGCTTCTCGAAGCGGCTCTGGCAGGTGGGGCATTCGTACTCGTAGATTGGCATCTTCCTACCTCATGGAGTGGTGATTCGATTCTATCCTCGCACAGGGTAGCAGTCAAGCTGGCTCTGGTTGTGTGCGCTCCACAATGGACGGGATATGAGCACCTGCAATGCAGCGAGGGCAGATAGCGGGACCTTATCCAGGGGCGACGTCATCAAGGGCGGCATCAATCCACTCTCTTGGGGGCCTCTCCAGGATCTCGCCTTCCACGTCGTAGGTGCGACAGGCCAAGCCGAAGTCAGACGAAGGGGGATCGATGTCCACGTCCTCACCGTTGATGCGGATGGTGGGAGAGCCGGGGAACTGCAGACGCTCGGCCTCTTCGCGGGAGGCTACCTGGATGATGTCTATCGCGTCCTCCACGCCTTTTGAGTGAAGGAGTTCCTGCAACTCTTCCAGGGTTGCCTTCCAGTGAGAACAGCCTTTGTAATAGAGGAATTCGATCGTCACCTCTCTACTCTATCACAGTCACTGCCGTCGCGCATACACCTGAATGTCACTAGATTCCCTATATGTCACCACTCAGTCCCCAGAGAGTGTGATCACATCGTCATGCTCTTTTCCCCGGAGAGGTAGGCTTCTGGCTCTTTGGAGAAGGCCACGCGGCAGCCGGGGCCGCAGAAGTAGTAGGTCTGGCCCTCGTGCTCGTGCGTACCTCCAGATGGGTTCTTCATGTCCACGTCCATCTTACATACCGGGTCGACGGCTGTCTCAGCCTTGCCTCCACCAAACATCGGCATTCGCATTGGATACACCTTCTACTTGTTGATTTTTGCTCTTCTATGGCGCTGCAGCCTGAGGGAGTTGCTCACCACCGTGAAAGAGCTGATGGCCATGGCCGCCGCGGCCAGCACTGGGTTGAGGAAACCGAACTCCCCCAAGAAGGGCTGCAGAGGTCCTGGCACGCCGCCTCCGCTGAATACCGGGTACAGCACTCCTGCGGCCACGGGTATCAGCGCCGTGTTGTAGAAAAAGGCCCAGAAGAGGTTCTGCTTGATGGTGCGCATGGTGGCTTTACTCAAGGCCAGGGCCTCCACAATGCCCTCCAGGTTGCCCCTTACCAGGGTTATGTCCGCCGCCTCCATGGCCACATCGGTGCCGGTGCCGATGGCGATGCCCACCTGGGCCTGGGCCAGAGCGGGGGCATCGTTGATGCCATCGCCCACCATGGCCACCACCTTCCCCTCGGCCTGAAGGTTCTTTATCTCCTGGGCCTTGTCCTCGGGCAGCACTTCAGACAATACACGGTCGATCCCCAGGTCTCTAGCGATGGCCTCCGCGGTGCGCCGGTTGTCCCCGGTGAGCATGACCACCTCTCGCCCCATGGTGCGGAGGGACTGGACTACATCGCGGGCCTCAGGCTTCACGGTGTCGGCCACGGCGATGACGCCTGCAACCCGGTCTCCCAGTGCGATGAACATGGTGGTCTTTCCCTGGGTGGAAAGCTCAGTAGCCCTGGTCTCCAGCCCGTTCAGCTTGTAGCTGCGTTCCTGCATCAGGGCCAAGTTGCCCAGGGTAACCAGGGTGCCGTTCATCCTGGCCTGGATGCCGCGCCCGGGGATGGCGTTGAACTCCTGGACATCCTCCAGGGCCAGGCCACGCTCCACGGCGGCGGCGACGATGGCTTCGCCCAGTGGGTGCTCCGACCCCTTTTCCGCCGATGCCGCCAGCGTTAGGAGTTCTGTCTCGGTCACTCCATCCACTACCACATCGGTCACCTGTGGCTTGCCCTCGGTGAGAGTCCCAGTCTTGTCCAGAACAATGACATCGATTTTGTGGGCCGTTTCCAGGGCCTCGGCACTGCGGATGAGGACACCCCACTCGGCACCCTTGCCCGTGCCGACCATGATGGCCGTAGGGGTGGCCAGCCCCAGGGCGCAGGGGCAGGCGATGATCAGCACCGCCACCAGGTTCAGCAGGGCATAGGTGAACGCGGGGGACGGCCCCGCGAAGAGCCAGACTCCGAAGGTGACCAGGGCGATCCCGATTACTATGGGCACGAAGTAGCTGGCCACCAGGTCCGCCAGGCGCTGGATGGGGGCCTTGGAGCCCTGGGCCTCCTGCACCAGCCTGATTATCTGGGCCAGGGCCGTCTCCGTGCCAACCTTGGTGGCCCGGAACCTGAAGCTGCCCGTTTTGTTTATTGTGGCTCCGAAGACGGGGGAGTCCGCCATCTTCTCCACGGGAATACTCTCCCCGGTGAGCATGCTCTCGTCCACCGAGGAGGCCCCTTCGATGACCACGCCGTCCACGGGGATGCTCTCTCCAGGGCGCACCACGATCACGTCGCCGGGGACTACATCCTCGATGGGCACGTCAGTTTCCTGGCCGTCCCGGAGGACGCTGGCAGTCTTGGGCTGGAGGCCCATCAGCTTCCGTATGGCCTCGGAGGTCTGGCCCTTGGCCCGGGCTTCCAGATAGCGTCCCAGGAGGATGAGGGCGATGATGATGGCCGCGGTATCGAAGTAGACCTTGGCCTCCGCCTGCTCCACATGGAAGAAGTCGGGAAAGATGGTGGCCGCGGCGCTGTAGAAGTAGGCGGTGCTGGTCCCCACGGCGATGAGGGTGTTCATGTTGGTGGTCTTGTGCTTCAGGGCACCCCAGGCACCGTGGTAGAACTGCCAGCCGGCCCAGAACTGCACCGGGGTAGCCAGTGCCCACAGCACGTACCAGTTCTGGAGGAAGGACGGCATCCAGGGGAACCACTCCTTGAAGCTGCCCAGGAAGATTATTATCCCCACTCCTGCGGCCAGGAGGAGCTTTTGACGCAGGGTCTTGATCTCCCTGGTGCGAGCCAGGCGCTCCTCGTCTTTGGTGGACTCATCCCCGGCTACTCCCTCCACCGTATAGCCAGCGTCGTCCACCATGGCCTTCATGTCTGGCAGGGTAGCCAGACCCGGGATATACTCCACTGTGGCCTGCTCGGTGGCCAGGTTGACATTGGCGGACAGCACGCCGTCCACCTCTTTCAGGGCGTGCTCTACGTGAACTACGCAGGAGGCACAGGTCATTCCGCCGATGTTCAGGGTGATGCGGGCCAGACCGGCCCTGTACCCCGAGTCGTCCACGGCGTGGATTAGCTCAGAGATAGTGGCCTTGTCATCGTCAAACTCCACTGTGGCCTGCTCGGTGGCCAGGTTGACGTTGGCCGAAAGCACGCCGTCCACCTCTTTGAGGGCACCTTCCACGTGTGAGACACAGGAGGCGCAGGTCATCCCCTCCACCGGCAGGATGATTTTCCTTGGAGCCTTGGTTGACATATGCTGGGCACTCCTGAGGGCAACGCCTACTTGCTGTTCAGGCCGTAAAGCTCCAGAAGCTCTCCCACTACCTGCTCCTCCCGGCCTTCCTTGACACCCTCAACGACGCAGGTATGCAGGTGGCCGTCCAGGAGCAGGGACTCCAGCTTCTCAATGGCGCGGCGCACGGCGTAGGTCTGCTTCAGGACGTCTACGCAGTGCTTCTCCTCCTCCACCATCCGCCTTATTCCCGCGATGTGGCCCTCTATATAGTTGAGGCGTTTCAGGCTTTCCTGTTTTGTATCTGCCAGCACTATCTTTCTCCTTAAACCCATACCCCCTGGGTAGGGGTCTCAAATACAGGATGCGACAGAGGGTTGTCTGTGTCAATGGGTAGTCTTGGACTAGTTCCTAAAGAGAGCTCTCTAGCAATTCGAAATTGTTCTCGAAAGGGAGATAATCTTGCTTGTGATCTGGCACGATCGAAGTGGGTATTGGCCCAGGCCCTACCCAATCCTGGCACGCACCTCTTTTTACCTTTGGCGAGCCATCGCGCTTCGGCGAGTTAAAGTATGCGTTGATGTTGATATGGAACAGTTGGTCAGCAGTGTTCACCGGCATTACAAAATATCGCCAGTCGTCACGGATTACCCGCTTGTCTCCAGGTGACGCTGGGGTGAGACAGATAACAAAATCGCATTTGTACCTTGCATTGTTTGCCTTGTTAAATAGAGACCCACCGGCGCAAATCTCAGGGTTTACTCCTCCACCTGATATCCATCCATAATCGTTGTACGTCTTGACTTGGAGATAAATGGTGTGATCATACTTTTGGGCAATGAGGTCTACATTCGGCTCATTGCCGCTAGTGTTTAGGCTAGTCACGATCCAGCCAAGTTTCTCAAGTTCCATTTTGATGGCGGCTTCGCCTTCTATTCCCACCTGTTTTCGCCAGTTTGGCGTTCTAGTCCGAGGCATCGTGTTTCTCCACTCAAATACCGGGGTCCCTGTGTGCAACTCTGTGCTCTGTCATGCTGAGACGGCAGTTTTCGCTTGTCCTCAGTGGTCAGCTTCTGGCATTGGCCATTACGTCGGGTTGCTCAAGGAGGCGTACGTAGCGTGTTGTTCGCCTCGACAGAGCTTCGTCCAGAGAAGACGCCATCTGACGTGAAGCGTCTGACCTCAGCCTGGGCTACGGCCCGCTCCACAAGGGTTGGGATATCCAGCGCTGACTCCAGTCGCTCTACCTCCTCGGTGGTGCTGCGGGTGACGGGATGGCGAGGGACAAAGAGAGTGCAGCAGTCCTCGTCCGGGATGATGGAGATGGGGTAGGTGCCAATGCGGAGCGCTTCCTCGATAATTTCCTGTTTGTCCATGCCGATCAGAGGGCTCAGGATGGGAAGGGTCACCGCACTACGAACGGTGACCAGGTTCTCCAGGGTCTGGGAGCCTACCTGCCCCAGGCTCTCCCCCGTCACCAGGGCTTTGGCCCCGTGCTCCTTCGCTATTCGCTCGGCGATGCGGGCCATGAACCGGCGATAGACGACGATCCTGTAGGCAGGGGGGACAGAGAGTATGATGTCTCTCTGCACGTCGGCAAAGGGGACCAGGAACAGGGTAGAGCGGAACTGATACTGGTTCAGCAGCTCAGTTAGTTCCAGGGCCTTCTCTCGTGAGGAACCGTTCACCATAGGGAAGCTGTGGAAGTGGACGAGGATGACCTGGCACCCTCGTTTCATCATGCGCCAGGCCGCCACCGGGGAGTCGATGCCCCCTGAGAGGAGCGCGGCTACCGTACCACTGACGCCTACGGGCAGGCCGCCGGGCCCCGACGTCTCCTGGAAGTACACCAGGGCCTCCTGGGGCAGTATCTCCACAAAGACGTTGGTCTCCGGCTGCTTCAGGCTGACCTTCGCCCCCGTGAGTCGCTGCACAAAGGTTCCCAGCTCCTGATTCATCTCCGGGGAGGTCATGGGAAAGGCTTTATCCCCCCGCTTGGCGGTGATGCGGAAGGTGCTGAAGGTTAGCTTGGTTACTTCACTCTCCAGGAACTCTTTGATGGCCTCCAGAGAGGGGGGCAATTTGTAGTGGCGGTAGAACTTGACTACACCAAATACTTGCTTGATCCTTTCCTCTATCTCGTCCCAAGCTGCTCCCGGCGCAAGGGTAATCTCTACGCCCATATGTCTCTTCCGCACCCGCTCCACCGCCATTCCCCGTAGCGCTTGCCTGAGGTTGTGCTCCAACTGGTTGAAGAAGATAGGGCGGTTCTTGCCCTTCAGGGCTATCTCGTGGACCCGGACCATTACGGAGTTCTGAGTGTAGCTCATAGACCTTACCCGAAGATGCCGCTTACCCCAGGGTGAGCGGGGCAGGCAGCTTTCCGTCTCATTATATCCCATTGAACCCACGGACGAAGTTGGGAGAGCCCCTGCCACTAGCGGTCGTATCTGTACACTTTCACTCTACCCTGGTGACGTCAAGCCAACGTTTCTCCCGGATGGCAGGCAATATCTGTGCCCCGGCGCGGTACAGGTGAGTCACCGCGACAAGGGTTGACAGACCCAGGCAGAGGGCAATCAGGGGTACGGGCTGGGAAGTGGCGATGGTAAGGACATTGAGAAGGATGAAGGCGAAGGTCATGGAAATGACCGCATTCTTTGTCATCATCAGGGCCAATGCTAAGAAGGGCACGACGGTGGCTGTCAGCAGGGGAAGCACGGCGAAGGATATGCCTGTTGCGATTGCAGCGCCTTTCCCTCCCCGAAGGCCCAGGAAAACGGACCAGTTGTGTCCAACCACTGCGATCGGCGCCACCAAATACAGGGCTATCTCCGGCGCTCCAAGCCACCGCGGCAGGAAAACCGCCACAACTCCCTTTCCTCCATCCAGAATCAATACCACCAGCGCGGCCATCGCTCCCACTTGGCGATACACGTTGAATGCTCCTGGGTTGCCGCTGCCCGCCAGGCGGATGTCTATTCCCCCTATGGCTTTGGCCAACCAGTACGCGAAGGGCAAGGATCCCAACAGATAAGCACCCGCTACAGCAAGGGAAACCGGTATTATGTGACTCACCTCAAGCTAAAGGATATAAGAACCGCCAGTGCCCAAGGCTTCGGGCGACTCTCGGAGATCCTGGCGATGACTACCCCTACGGCTAATTATCCGGTTGTGAGAAGCCTCACGTCAAGGCCCCAGATAGCACCGCGCTCACAGGTTTACTGGATGGGCATATGGCCCACGACATCCAGATTCACCGACCCAAGGAGCTTACCCAGGTCTTGGGGGGGTCTTACACGGGTGAAGGCACTCGTAGAATGTCTCCACCCTACGCCCTGGCGGCTACAGCCAGGTCTATCCTGTACTCCTTCAGCAAGGACTGAAGCTGTTGCGCTGTCCTCTCATCGGGCTCGGTAAGGGGCAGCCTGGGCTTGCCTACCTGGAAGCCAACGTGGTTCACGCCGTACTTCACGGGAATGGGATTGGAGACGATGAAGAGGCCCTTGAATATAGGCGTCAGCCGGAGGTGCTCCGCCGCCGCCTCGGAGGTCTTCCCCGCCAGGAGCAGTTCCATCATCCCTTTAATCTGAAGTCCCACTAGGTGGGATGCCACGCTGACGACGCCGTAGCCCCCCATGGTCATAATGCCAAAGGTGTCGCTGTCGTTGCCGCTCCAGACCTGGAAGCCCCTGGGCGCACCGGAGATGATGCGGGCAATCTGGTCGAAGTCGCCGCTGGCCTCCTTCACGCCGATGATGTTGTCCACCTGACTCAGCCTCAGAGCAGTCTCCCAGGAGAGGTTTGTTATGGTGCGGCTGGGCACGTTGTACAGGATGCAGGGCAGACGGGTGCTCTCCGCGATGGCCTTGAAGTGCTGGTACAGGCCCTCCTGGGTGGGCTTGTTGTAGTAGGGGACTACCAGAAGAGCCGCGTCTGCCCCCGCCCTCTCCGCCTCATGGGTCAGTTCGATGCTTTCCGCGGTGCTGTAGTTACCCGTGCCAGCCACCACTGCTCCTCGATCTCCGAGCTCCGCCTTTATTTCCCTGAAAAGGCGGAGCTTCTCATCTTTGGTGAGGGTAGGGGACTCCCCTGTAGTGCCAGAAATCACCAGCCCGTCGCTCCCCGAGCCGAGAAGGGAGGCGGCCAGATGCCTGGCCTGGGCGTAGTCCACCTCTCCCTGCCCATCGAAGGGGGTGATCATTGCCGTAATAAGCCTGCCGACAGTAACCATAGTGCCTACCTCCTACTGGATGTGGATAGTATCTCCTCTTTGACCATCACCTCGGCTATCTGCACAGCGTTCAGGGCAGCGCCCTTCCGCAGGTTGTCGGCCACGATCCACATAGCCAGGCCGTTGGGATGAGAGACGTCCTCTCTTATGCGGCCCACGAAGACGTCGTCCGTGCCCGCCGACCATATGGGTAGTGGATACAGGTTCTCTTTAGGACTGTCCAGCACCTTGACCCCCGGCGCCCGGGAGAGGATTTCCCTGGCATCTTGGGGGCTCATGGGGTGTTCGAACTCCACGTTCACCACCTCGCCGTGGCCGATGTACACGGGCACTCGGACACAGGTGGCACAGACGGGCATCTCCGGGACGTGCATTATCTTGCGAGTCTCCTCGACCATCTTCCACTCTTCGGTGGTGTAGTCGTTCTCCAGGAAGCTTTCTACAAAGGGTAGGGCGTTAAAGGCTATCTGATGAGGATAGGCCTGAGGGTCTATCTGCTCCTTTTTGCCCTCCATTATCAGTGCGGTCTGCTGATGCAGCTCCTCCATTGCATTAGACCCTGTGCCGGAGACGGCCTGATAGGTTGATACTATGATGCGTTTGATGGGATTAACCCGGTGCAGGGGGTTGAGGGCCACTACCATCTGAATGGTGGAGCAGTTGGGGTTGGCGATGATGCCCTGGTTCAGGCGGATGTCCTCCGGGTTGACCTCGGGCACCACCAGGGGCACCTGGGGGTCCATGCGAAAGGCGGAGCTGTTGTCTATGACCACCGCACCAGCCTTGGCAGCTATAGGAGAGAAACGCTTGCTGATGTCTGACCCGGCGGAGAAAAGGGCGATGTCAACTCCATCAAAGGAGTCCTCCGCCGTCTCCACTACCCCTAGCAGTTCCCCCATAAAGGGAAGTTTCCTCCCCGCGGAGCGGTCTGAGGCGTAGAGGCGGAGGGTGTCCATGGGAAAACTCCTCTGCTCAAGGACTCTGAGGAACTCTCCCCCGACAAGACCGGTAGCGCCCACTATTGCAACATGGTATCCCATTGAACTCTCCTCCAAAGGCTAGAGCTTAGGTGAGTATATCCTCATTGCACGTTAGCTGTCACGTGACATGAACCTGCCAAGGGTGAATCCTAAGACCGTGGTTGCAATTATCACTATGCAACCGATAATCACACCCACTATGCCTATCCATGAATCACGAGTCTCGTTCCAGGGCGCATCACGATCAAAAATCAAGCCCATGATGAATACAGTGACAATGTATGCCCAGCCACTCGCAGTTATTCCCAGGATAAGACCAACGCCCGCTGTTAAGCAGCATAGCATAAAGCGTAGCATGAAATCTTCCTAGTTAAATTCATATCCAAGGACAGGCTAGTGTGATGTCCTTGGATTTCGCTAGGGGAACTCATGCCAGACTGTCATTGCGAGGAGTCCCGGTAAATCGGGGCGACGAAGCAATCTGGGGTGGCGCTCCGCTCTCCCCACCAGATTGCCACGTCCGCCTCGGGCGGACTCGCAATGACAATTAATGTCCTTTTGCGGAGGTACCACGCTAGCATCTACAACCCCAGCAGCTTCTCCAATCCCACCACGAGTCCCTTGGATTTTACCACCTCTTTTATCGCCAGGATGACTCCCGGCATATAGCACTCGCTGTTGATGGTATCATGGCGCAGGCTCAGGGTCTGCCCCTGAGTGCCCAGGATTACCTCGTGGTGGGCCATCCGTCCCGGCATTCGCACGCTATGGATGGATATGCCTTCCAGCTCCCCGCCTCGGGTGCCCTCCACAGGCTCCTTCTCAGGTGTGGGACGGATAAAGGGGGCGTCTCTGCCTTCCCTCAGGTTTCTGGCCAGGGCCAGCGCCGTCCCGGAAGGGGAGTCTATTTTGGCTTCGTGGTGCATCTCAACGATGTCGGCGTAGTCGAAGAACTTACCCAGGCCCCGGGCCAGATGCATAATCAACACCGCTCCAATGGCGAAGTTGGGGGCCACAAAGGCCCCTATCTCATGCTCCTGGGCCAGTTCATCCATCTCCTTCAAGGTGGCCTCCGTGAGGCCGGTGGTGCCAACGACCAAGTTAACCCTGCTGGCTGCCGCCACACGACACCCGGCGATGGAAGCATCGGCGTTGGTGAAGTCCACCATCACCTGGGGCCGGCACACGGCTATTATGCTCTCCAGGTCCGAGGAGATGGGGATGTGACCAGAACCATCGGGCAGTGGCAGGTACTCATCGGTGGCGTCTTTGTCCACGCCGCAGGTGGGTTCCAAGTCCGGCTCTCGACAGACCGCGGCCAGTACCTCTCTTCCCATCTTCCCCATGACTCCATGAACGAGAACCTTTATTGCCACCGTCTTCTCAACTCAACCTTCAGAGATTACAGGAATCTAACGAGGTGGCCTGTAAGGAGGCCTCCGGTCTCCCTGGGGATTTCGAGGAGGCCCTGAAGGGCGTGGGCCTCTGGGCCGGTCGTCCTCTCTTTCTCTATCGAAACGTGGCCTGTCCTCAGTGGCTCCGGGTCCCGGATTTCTATCCCCGGACTGCTGCTGGAGGAGCGCTCTCCGGGAGAGGTTGATGCGTCCCATGGAGTCTATCTCCTTGACCATGACGGTAATCTCGTCTCCAATATTGACCACGTCTTCTACTGAAGCAACATGCTCATTTGAGAGCTCGCTGATGTGGACCAACCCGTCTTTGCCGGGCAGGATCTCCACAAAGGCGCCAAAGTTCATCAACCGGACGACTTTTCCTGTGTAGATGGCTCCCACCTCCGCTTCCTTTGTCAGCGCCTCTATGCGCTCCACCGCTTTCTGAGCCGCCTCCTGGCTTACGGAACCTACGGTTACCGTGCCGTCGTTCTCTACGTTTATGGTGGTCTTGGTGTCCTCTATGATGGAGCGTATGGTCTTTCCACCAGGCCCAATGACCGCGCCAATCTTTTCCACCGGGATGGTCAGCCGCAGCATCCGCGGGGCATAAGGGCTCAGCTCCGGCCTTGGCAAAGCCAGGATGTCCCTTATTCGCTCCAGCACAAAGAGGCGGGCCTCCCGCGCCTGTCTCAGTGCCTCCTCCATTATGCCGTAGGTTATGCCCTTCACTTTGATATCCATCTGGAGGGCGGTGATTCCCTGGGCAGTCCCCGCTACTTTGAAGTCCATGTCTCCCAGGGCGTCTTCAACTCCCTGAATGTCCGTTAGAATGACGTACCGTTCATCCTCCATCATAACCAGGCCCATGGCTATCCCGGCCACGGGGGCTTTGAGGGGCACGCCCGCATCCATTAGAGCCAGGGTGCTGCCGCATACGCTGGCCATGGATGTGCTGCCGTTGGAGCTAATGGACTCCGATACCAGGCGTATGGTGTAGGGAAACTCGTCCTCGTCGGGGATAACGGGAAGGAGGGCACGCTCTGCAAGGGCGCCGTGTCCTATTTCCCGTCGCCCGGCCCCGCCCACTCTTCTCACCTCGCCAACGGAATAGGGAGGAAAGTTGTAGTGATGGAGGTATCGCTTGGTCTCTTCTGGGCTTATGGTATCCAGTTTCTGTACCTCTGCCATAGATCCCAGCGTCGCAATGGTGAGCACCTGGGTCTGTCCCCGGCTGAAGAGACCGGAGCCGTGGGCGCGGGGCAGAATAGACACTTCGCAGCTTATGGGCCGTATCTCTTTGGGCTGTCGGCCGTCTGGGCGCTGGCTGCCGTGGACAATTCCGGAGCGTACCTCCCTCTTGACAAGGGCTTCAAAGGCCGCATTTACTTCCTGGGGGGGGTACTCTTCGCCCAGTTGAAGGACCATGCTCGCTCTCAGGGCATCCAGGGCGCTATCCCGTTCGCCCTTTTCTTGGCTGGCGAAGATGGTGGAGTGCAGGCGGTCTCCAAGGATGGATGTCACCTTCTGTACCAGCTCCTCTTCGGGGGGGCCGTTCAGGGAGAGGGACATCTTGGGCTTTGCCGCCAGCGCGATCAGCTCCTGCTGAAGTCCAATTATCTCCTGGTTGACCTCCTGGCCTCGTTTGACCGCCTCAATGATCACCTCTTCGGCCACCTCGCTGGCCCCAGCTTCGACCATCGCTATGGCGTCCTTTGTCCCGGCGACTACCAGGTCCAGCTTACTTTCGTCTAGCTGAGAAAAGGTTGGATTGACGATAATCTCCCCGTTCAAGTAGCCCAATCTGGTGGCGCTAACGGGTCCATCGAAGGGGATTTCGGACAGGCTCAAGGCGGAGGACGCCCCTATGATGCCCAGGATGTCAGGGTCGTTCTCCTGGTCTGCAGAAAGGACGGTGACTATCACCTGGATCTCGTTGTGAAGCCCCTTGGGGAAAAGGGGTCTGAGGGGGCGGTCCGTTAGGCGAGCAGCCAGGGTTGCGACCTCGGTGGGCCTGCCTTCCCTGCGGAAAAAGCTCCCTGGTATCTTCCCCGCGGCGTAGAGGCGCTCCTCGTAGTCTATGGTCAGGGGCAGAAAGTCTATGCCTTCCCTGGCGGTGGGCGAAGCACAGGCTGTGACCAAGAGAAACGAGTCTCCATATCTGACTGTTACAGAGCCACCGGCCTGATTTGCTAGCTTGCCAGTCTCAATGGTAAGCCTACGCCCGGCGATCTCCCTACTTATAGTGTGAATCAAAATGCAAATATCCTCCTAGCTAATCAACCTTGGGGAGAATAAAGAAAGAGCACCCGGGCGCGGGTGCTATCTTCGAATGCGAAGACTGGCTGTCAGTTCCATGTAACGGCCGCTATCTTCTTTTCTTAGATAGCGCAGGAGCCGTCCTCGCTGGCCCACCAGCTTCAGTAGTCCACGGAGACAATGATAGTCCTTGCGGTGTACCCTGAGGTGATCACTGAGGTGATTTATCCGCTGTGTGAGGATGGCTATCTGCACCCCCGTGGATCCGGTATCACCCTCTTTTGTCTGGTACTCCCTAATGAGGGCCTGCTTCCTATCCGTCCCCAGCATCTATGTTATGACCTTTCTGTATTCTCTTCGACGGAATTATAGCACAGCACTCCTGAGCAGTAAACCAAAGACCCGAACATGCGAAAAGGCACAGGCTGCTGGTAGGGTATTGCCGAAGCCAAACGGCCTACGTCCCTAACAACCGGAAACCTACCAAGTGGTTTTTCTCCTGTATGTTGGTTTTCGGAGGGGTTTATCTTGGAGCCCTTTCAGAGGCAAAGCACTCGTTACAGTACACCGGCCTATCTTGCCGGGGCTGGAAAGGCACTTCCGCCTCCTTGCCACATGAGGCACAGATTATCGCGTACATCGTGCGTTCGCCGCCCTCGTTGCTCCGGGTGCGCCGTCGTGCAGCGCGGCAGTCGGGGCAGCGGCTGGGCTCGTTGAGCAGCCCACGCTTTTGGTAAAATTCCTGCTCGCCCTCGGTGAAGAGGAACTCGGCCCCGCATTCTCGGCATACCAGGTTCTTGTCACTCAAAGCTTTCAAGTCCTCCTAAGGTCTTTTCTGGGTCAGTACGCTGACCGTGCGATCCATAGCCCAGAACCCTGGGGGATTTTCCGAGCGCGGCGACGTCATTCAATCGTTACAAAGAATGCAATTTGGGGGAGTCTAACATTGAATGTCTTGTTAAGTCAATAAAACCCCCGCTCCGCAATGACATAGGCTGTCTTTAATTTGAGGTTATTCCAGGATTCCGCTCTTGCATTGGTGATTTCCTATGGGTGGGACAGCTAGAATCCACAGGTCCATCAGGGCTATTGAGATGGCTCAGCCCATTGGCTAAGTTGCTAAATCCCCCTCTTTGTGGCAAGATACATGCATGAGAATAGGCGCGTTTGAGATTCAAGAGCCCCTTCCGGAATTCAAGGAGCTTCATGCCATTGCCCTCCTTCATCCGTGGGTAGATGCGGGCAGCGTCGGCACTCTGGCTCTAGATAGACTGGAGCGGCACTTTGGAGCCAGAGAATTCGGAAAGCTGTATCGGCCGGGGAACTTTTTCGATTTTACCCGCTATCGCCCTACCTCTCGCGTTGTCGAGGGCCAGCGCGTTATCGTAGTTCCCAACACAAACATATACTACGCCCTTGGAACAGAGGGCCCGGACTTCCTGTTCGTCCACCTGATGGAGCCCCACGCCTTTGCCGAGAGATACGTCAAGTCCATTGTGGAGTTACTCAAGACGTTCAATATAAAACGCTACTGCCGGATCAGTGGAATGTACAATGCCGTGCCCCACACCCGGCCCCTCCGGGTCACAGGCTCCCCCGAGCTGGAGAAGATGCCGGGCATGGCAGGGCTTATCACACCCCGCCAGGCAACTGGGGGATACGAGGGACCAACCAGCATCATGAACTCGGTGACAGAGGAGCTGGAGAAGCTGGGAACGGAGATGGTTAACTTCATGGTGCACTTGCCTCACTATTTGAGCCTGGAAGAGGACTATGCCGGGACGGCCCGATTGATGGAAGTCCTCTGCACTCTCTATGACTTTCCTCCACACCTGGCGGAAACCGATCGCGGCGCGAGACAGTACCGAGAGATAGGCAGCCAGGTAGAGAACAGTTCACAGGTCAAAGCCCTGATTGAACAGCTGGAGGAGTACTACGACGGCCAGCAGACCCCTGAATCCCAGCAGGAGAACCCACCTCTTTCTCCCGATGTGGAGCGTTTTCTCCGCGAGATCGGCCAAAACCTAGAGGGTACCTAGGAGCCATTCCAGGGAGTCCCGGATGCCCGCCTGGGTTTGCCCAGACCTACGGCTTTGCGTACGTAGAGCAGCACACAAGTATCATCGTGTTCTCCTGTGGGTGCAGAGCCTGCCCTGAGCCCGCCGAAGGGGCACACCCTGCCTGGGGAAACCTCTTCTGGCTACCTGTATCCTACCTGCCAATCAAGGACCCGGTAGATCCCAATGCTAGGAACTTGTAGCTGGTTTCGTAGCCGGTGGCCTGGGAGGCCGGGCAAAGACATAGATCAACGCTGCGGTGGAGTATATGAATATGAAGGTAACAAAGGCTATATGATAGCTATTGGTGACATCATAGATGTAGCCGGCAAAAATCGGGCCGGAAACGATCCCAGCCGCGTAGAGAAGGGCCATGATTCCCCTGATAGTGGCGAAGTTCTTTCGTCCGAAGTACTCTCCCACTATGGACACGTTCAGGGGTGCCACTCCATAGCCAAGGGCGAAGACAATCACAAAAAGATAAACCTGCCACAGACTCTGCGCAGTAAGCAGGATTAACAGGGCGCCAGTTTCAATAAAACAGCAGAGCATCAACAAGTACCGCTTGGAGAAGTGATCCCCCAGCCAGCCAAAGCCAATTCGTACTGGGATGGTGATAAGAGTGAGAAGAGCGACGGCATTGGCCGCACCCTGCTCATCAAAACCCTTGAAAACCAGCAGAGGAATCATGTGTACCCATATGCCGCCCACAACGAATAGCCTCATGGTCATCGCAAGACACAATACCCAGAAGGAGAGCGTTGTCAGCGCCTCTTTTACTTCAAAGCTAACCTCCTCTGTGGCTTCGCCGGGCTTCCCTCCTTCCTTCGTTCGCGCCTGTGTCTGCACCTCGTCGCCATCGGGTAGCAGCCCTTTGTCCTCTGGGGTACTTCTTATCACAAGGAGCAAGGGCAGACAGATAGCCATTGTGGCAGCCCCGGCAAAGAGAACAGCCGTGCGCCATCCAAATTGAATAATCAGCCAGGCCAGCACCGGCACCAATATCGCACCACCGAGGCCGGATGACGCGCTGATGATCCCTGTTGCCTTGGACCTTTGCCTTGTGAACCACTTATTTGCTAGTGCATACTTGGTATGCACGAAGCCAGTCTGGTATCCTATGGCTACGACCCCTGCATAGAGGATAAAGAACATGAGGAGGTTATTCATCCAGGACATTAACATGTAACCAATACCAAACAGTATGACCCCTACCGCAATCAGCGCTCTTGCCCCAAACCGGTCAATGAGCCAGCCTACTATCGGCCCTTCTACGGCACCCTCAACCCTGCCTACCGCGAAGACCATCGAGGTTACCGCCCGTGACAGGCCAAGGTCTCTGGTAATGGGGAGGAATAGTGCGCTGAATCCATAGAAGTAGAACCCAGATCCCAAAGCGGCATCTACGGTGCTGGCGGCAATTACCCACCATCCGTAGAACACCTTTTTTGGCCTTTTGGTTAGCACATCAGGCTGCATTGACTTGCCTCACTACACCTTATCTTTCTAGCGCTTCAACTCCAAAAACTCGCACTGAATGTTCGGCCCTTTTCGCTTCTTTGTCAAGGGGTCGATGTATTATCCGTAAATATCCGACAGTCAGGCTCCTTTCGTGAGGGGTGTGTGTAGTCCAAGGCCGAGGTGAGGCCGGTGGTAATGATACCGCTCCAAGAACATTTCTGCAGCCTCCTGGCAGGAAGGCAGGTCCGCA
>JBDRIA010000010.1:0-20782 GCA_043816345.1 Chloroflexota bacterium | reverse complement strand
CTGCACTTGCCTGAGCATCTCGAAGTCGTACCCAAGGTCCTCTGACATCTTGATGAAGGCGGAGACGTCTTTGCGGAAGCAGCCGCCGCCATAGCCTACCCCGGCGGCCAGGAAGCGTGGCCCTATGCGGGAGTCGGCCCCCACGCCCTCTGCGACCTTGGTGACGTCGGCCCCTACCTGCTCACATATGTTCGCGACGGCGTTTATATAGGAGATCTTCATCGCGAGGAAGGCGTTGGAGGCGTATTTTATCAGCTCGGCAGTGCAGATATCGGCCACCACCATGGGGGTATTCAATGGCTTGAGGAGCTGTTCCATTAGCTCACGGGCCCGAAGAGACTTCACTCCTAGCACTATGCGGTCTGGATGCAGGAAGTCCTGTACTGCCATTCCCTCTCTCAGGAACTCCGGCATGGAAACAACGTCAACCCCGCTGGCGTCGTTGGCGTTTTCTCTAATAATCCTCTCTATCTGCTCTCCTGTGCCCATGGGGACAGTGCTCTTCTGCACCACAACCCTGTAGCCGTTCAGGCACCTGGCTATCTGGTGGGTCACATTTATCAGTGCAGACAGATCAGCAGACCCATCGGGCTGCGGAGGGGTGTCCACGGCTATGAAGATGATCTCGCTCTCCCGCACCGCCTCCGCCACGCTGGTGGTGAAGGTCAGGCGGCGTCGGGAGATGTTCTGGCGGACCAGGTCCTCCAGTCCAGGCTCGAAGAACGGCGGAATGCCACGACGCAGGTCGGCGATCTTCACCTCATCATTATCGGCGCAGAGCACCTGGTTGCCCACCTCCGCCAGGCAAGCGCCTGCCACGAGGCCTACATGTCCTGTGCCCACTACTGACAAACGCATAAATCCCTCCACATTTCTCAGGGTATCCGACGGAATTATACTTCCACTACCGCCCCTCTTGGCAAGACTGTGTTCTCGTCCGGTAGGGGCTGTTGCCGAAGTGGTGTGTGGATGGAATCAGGGGCGATAGACTGAGATTCTGGTCTTTCTGACCAACATAGGCAGGTAGCAAGTATCAGAAACCAAGAGACAGCGGCTCGTACTGCAGTTTCTTGACGCTGGAAGTATCCTCAGAAACTGATATCTCCCACCGATTGAGCGTCCCTAGTCTCTTGGTGAGCCTAGGCTTACACAAAACAGAACTCAGCTCGTCTTTGAGCTTCGCCTGCAACTACCCAGGTAGTGTCTTGAGGATTGAAGGATGCCCATCCCTCCCTTTGTTTCTCCGCAAGAACGCAATTGGCTATGCCATCGTTTCCCGATATTTCCCGGTATTGCCACACACCCATCATCTGAAATGGCCCCTGTCTTCACGTTCAAATGACGGCGTCGGTAGACTACCCGCCAATGGAACATGGTACACCATGCTCTTCGAACATACGCTTGACCGACTCGGTCTGCTCGGATGAGGGGGTAACGAAAGTCTCCCCCAGGTAAGGCTTGTCGAGAGTCTGGTATTTCCCAATCCCCAAACGATGATAAGGGAGAAGCTCGACGACTATGCCATCCCCCAGTGTCCTCACAAAGCGTGCCATCTCAGTGATGTTGTGCGTCGTGTCGTTCACCCCTGCGATCAGGGGGATACGACAGATCATTGGGGTTCCGCTTGAGGCCACAACCTTGGCATTGCTCAAGATCAGACCATTGGGCACGCCCGTGAATTGCTGGTGGCAATCCGCATCCATGTGTTTGACATCGTATAGGACATAGTCCGTGAAGGCCAGCACCTCTCTCAATCTATCTGTAGCTGCGTATCCGCAGGTGTCCAGGCACGTACCAATACCAGCCTCGCGGCATTTCTTGAACAGTGCAGTCACAAAGTCAGCTTGCCAGAGTGGTTCTCCTCCGGAAACCGTTACTCCGCCACCGCTTGCATAGAACGCCCTATCCCGGATAACCTCTTTGAATACATCGTCTACGGTGACCTGCTTCCCATAGATGGTAAGCGCCCCGGGAAAACAGACGGGAACGCACTCCCCGCAGGCGGTGCACTGGTCCCGATTGAACACAATAGCGCCACCATCATCAAGGCTTATTGCCGACTCAGGGCAGGCCTCAACGCACCTACCACAACTGTTGCAGCTACTTCTGATTATCCCTAGCTCTGGTTTGGGGTTAATGGATTCGGCATTGGAGCACCAGCGGCACTGCAGCGGACACCCCTTCATAAAGACGGTAGTTCTTATGCCAGGGCCATCATGAACGGAGAATTTTTGAATATTGAAAACTACTCCGGTCTTTTCGCCTTGCTCCATAACACTCTCAAAGGAGTCTTTGTCCCCTTTTCCAGGTACTGGCTACAGAGTCTGCTCGGTCCTGGCGATGATCTCATCCTGGACCTCAGGTGATAGAAGGACGAAGTAGGCACTGTACCCGGCCACCCGCACGATCAGGTCCTTGTACTGCTCCGGGTGTTCCTTTGCCTTTCGCAGGGTCTCGGCGTCTAGCAGGTTGTACTGGATATGCAGCCCGCCGCTTCTCATGAAGGCTTCTGTGAAATCGATCAGCTTGTCTGCAAACCCACTATTGTTGAAAAGAGCGAGCGGGAATTTCTGGTTCAGCACCGCCGTCCGGGCATCGGTGAAATCTGCCTTCAGAGCGGAGTTGCAGACGGCGGTTGGCCCATTAACATCTGCTCCCTGGGTAGGGGACAAAGAAGCATCAGCCAGTGGCAGTCCTGCCTTGCGTCCGTCGGGCAGAGCTGCCACTCCCTTGCCGCCGTAGTAGTGCCAGGTCAGTCCCTGCCGGATGATTGTGTATTTGGAGCCAAAGGGAGTCCTCTCTGATTCCAGCAACCTGGGTATGATCTTGCCGACATCGCGCACCATGAAGTCAGCTTCATCGATGTCGTTTCCGTATTTCGGGGCTTCCAGACACATCTTTCGAATCTCCTCGCCCCGCTCACCGTCGAAGTCGCTATCCAGAGCTTCCATAAGCTCATCCATTGTCAGCTTCTTCTCATCATAGACCAGCTTCTTGATTGCGGTGAGAGAGTCACCCGCGGGGACGTAACCCCGGTCTATGACGTCCCAGACAGGATGGTCCGCAGGATTGGCCATCTGGCCGCCCATCATGATATCGTACCCGTTTTCCAGGCAGCCGGTAGCAAAGGTCGAGTGCAGGGGTACGCGCCAGGTCGTCAGCTCCGTCTTGTGAGCTATGTGGTTGCGGTGGATAAAGCGCTTCAGCGTATACTCCACCTGCTTCTCCAGGGCCTCAAACAGTTCCTCAAACGTGCCGAAGTCCCCCGGGTCACCGGTCTCAAGCCCGATCTTCTTGCCAGTCATTGGCGCCACCCCATTGTGAAGTGTCAGATCAAGTAGCAGCGGCAGATTGACGTACGATATTGCCTTGCAGTGGTACCCCTGGTTCTTGGGGTGGGCGTAGGAACATCCCAGGTAAGCGTGGTCTCTGGCATCTTCCAGGGGAACGCCCCGCTCCACAAAATACCTGGTAGTCGTGTCGCCATTCAAGAACTGGGGATGTCCGGCCCCTGTCCGGCGGTTGGTCTCAATGGCCTTTATCATTGCCCAGCGTGAGATGCCACTGTGCCAGATGAAGGAGAAGTGGGGTTCGGCGTATTTCAGCAACCCCACCATGTGGAGAAAAAGGTGTGTCAGTTCATTGCAGGCGTCCTTGCCGTCCCTGGTCAGGCCGGCTAGGGTTATGTTCGAAATCTTGTTCGTTTGCACAGCTTCTCGCATCAATACCTGCGAACACCCTTCCCTTCTGCCGAACAGGGTGATCAACCCGCCAACCAGATCGGCGGCCTTTTCTACTGTCACAGATCCTTCTTCGATGTCCGTCTTGAAGTACGGGTACAGGCACTGGTCGAACCTTCCGCAGTAGTCTCCGATACGGCCATTTTCCAACACCTTGGCGAGTTCGATAAAAGACGCCGCCTGAACCGCCTCATGAAAGCTACTCGGCGGGTTCGCTGGAACGTTGTAGCAGGCCGTGGCGATCTCCTCAAGCTCCGCCCGCCGCGCCGGGTCGCTTTCCTTGCTTGCCCGGTCGCGCGCATGTTCAGCATACCGCCTGGCAAAACTTATTAGCCCCTCCGAAACAAGGATGACCGACTGCCAAAACCATACCTTTTCCGGGTCATTCACCCCCATCTCTTCGGCGCCAGTGAGCCGTTCCTGCGCCTCTTCAATGATTCCCCGCAGCCCCTTGGCAAACACCTTGTCGTAATAGGTGATGCCATAGCCTGGGGGAGCGTAGTGATAAGGTGCTTGGCCTCTGGCTTCGGTTACGTCATCATGCCAGCTGCCCCAGAGCGTTCTGCAGACCTGCTCTTCGATCTCACGGTTGGTCTTGCCCTTGAAGTAGGCGCTGTTCTCCCGCAGTGCCTGCTCATCTCTGTCATCCAGGTGGCCGATCACATTGAGTCCCCCCATAGTGATCTCTCCCTTTTTCGATTGCTCCAGCAGTTCCAAGACCCAGTCTGAGTCGTAGGTAATCAGAGTATAGGCACCGCGAAAGAACCTGGTTAGACTGCCGACCACCAGTTCGTTCTCAAATATGGATACAGGTACATTCTCTAGCACCTTCTTGACTGCTTGAGCCAACCTTAGTTGAATGGGTTGTCCCTCGGTCTCCCTCCAGGACTGGGCATAGTATGTACCCCGTTCGCTGGCAAGCTCGGGCACAGTATCGAGGTAGCACTCTTTCAGACCCTTCAGGCGCTCGTTGAGGGGCAGGCTGTCTATCACTCCCAGTAAACCGTGGTCTACTGCGTAGCCAGTCTTCGTTTCAGTCGTCATTGCTCAAACCACCTTCCTTGTGGTAAATATGCTCCGCATCAGTCGGAAGCTCCCAGCGCAGCCACCTCCGATGACCTCAAAGACTCGATTACCGCTACTGCTTGGAAGGCGTCAGCGCCGTAGGCGTCAGCGCCTATGCGTTTTGCAAACTCCTCCGACACCGGAGCGCCGCCGATGATGACCTTGACACCGTCCCGGATACCGCTGTCGACAAGCGCCTGCACCACCTCTTCCATGTTTGCCATCGTGCTGGTGAGTAGCGCCGAGAGTCCCAGGAACTCTGGCTTCTCTCTTCTGACGGCATCAACAATGGTCTGTGAGTCAATGTCGTTCCCCAGATCTTTGACCGTGTAGCCCGCCCCGCGCAGCAGAGTTGACACAATGTTCTTTCCAATGTCGTGAAGATCGCCCTTCACCGTGGCCACAAGTATCGTGCCCTTGCTCTGGATGCCACTCCCTGCAAGGTGCGGGGTCAGTATTTCGGTGGCCGCACCAACCGCTTCCGCCGAGGCCAGCATGTCCGGCAAGAAGTATTCACCGGACTCAAATCGGTGTCCCACCACGTCCATGCCGCTGGTTAGCCCTTCGTTGACAAGCAACCTCACGTCTATGTTCTGGGTAAGGGCTTCAAGGATAAGCTCAGTCACTCCAGGCTGCCCTGCCATTCCCTCTTCCAGCCCCTCATCCTCCTGGGTCACTCTTCCCTGAATGACGTTCTCTCGAATCCGATCAATCAAACTCTCGGCCATTCTCAACCTCCGAATTTAGGTGTTCTTTAACCTTGCCAGCAGGCCAGGTGTTTCGGCAAACACCTGGTCAACGGTGTGTTTTTCTATGTGGTGGGGTGGTAGGGATAAGATATTGGTCATCCGTTCATGTGCCTGTAACAGCACCGTGTCCGTCATATCTTTGCCTTCAAAGGGGTACCCTGGTGCAATGTCGCCAGAGTGCAATGCGCTCCGTACAAACCGCGTAAATAGCTTGCTCGAAGAGTTCATAACCGATCGTATTTGCCGCAGAGATTCTGGGACTGTGCTGTCCGTGAACGTTGGCTGCTTCACTAACCTCTTTATCATGTCAATGTGAGCGGCGTCCAGCACCGCCTGCACCGGACAAAAGGTGTTCGTGCGTTCCAGAAGGCCGAAGGCATAGTGCAGATACTGCGGGCCAGAAAGTGTGACCATCACGTGGGAGAAGAGCCTCTCCACCGAGGCCTGTATTCCAGGAACTCTCGCATCGGAAACGCCCCCGGAGGAGTAGCAGGGCAGGCCATAGTAGCGCGCCATTTGCACGCAGTCGATGTTGTACTGGCTGAACTCGGGGACTCCGTAGGAGTCGTTGAGGTCGCTCATGTTCGCCCTTCCAGGCACGCTGCCGTAGATCACCGGTGTGCCCTTGTTCACCATCTGAGTTAGGGAGATGCCGGTTAGAATCTCGGCGTTTATCTGGGCTACAATGCCCGCCTCCAGGATGGGAGCCGTGGAGCCGCCCTGGGGGGCGCTGGAGATGACCAGTGGGATGCCTCGCCTGGCGATCTCTATTGCCGTCTGGGTAGTGTTATTTACAAGCTGAAGGGGGCTTTTTATCACCGAGGTGATGAAGGAAACGATGGGGTTTTCTTTGAACCCCTCTTCGCCGCCGGCAATGGTCTGGACCATCTGGGTCACGTTGCCAAGCTGGCTGAGCTGTGTTAGCCCTGCCATCACATGCTTTGTGGTGTTGTTCAGAGAGGCGAAGAGCTTGTTCACGTCCTTGTTGTCGTCGTTGATATCGTCGTCCTGAATGTTGACCGGGCGCAGGAAGCTGTCCCACGAATCAAGATGCTCGCAGAGATGCGCCGCAGTGGCCAGCCGCTCCACGCTCCCCTTCTCCATGCGGAATACCGGGAAATCAACCTCCCGCCTCGGCTCACTCTTGCTGACAAACCTCTCGATATCCACGTCCAGCCAGTTGTTGGCCTCTGAGCCCGATGCAAAACGTGTCCTGGGATCTCGCCCATCGAGGATCAGGCAGTGCTCCTTGTCCCGTGCCCCCAGCTTCACCGCTTTTGGGGCCGTTTCCAGCGTTTCAAGGATGAGCTTTTCAGGTATCTTGAGTATCCAGTAAGGTGCTCCCTCTCCTCTAATGGCAACGACCTCGGCACCGCCATCCGCGAAAATCTCCGCGGCATCGCTGTTGAAGCACACTATTCCTGGATCGGCCAGAATCTCCATGGAGGCCCGGTGTATCTGTGTCACCTGCTCCTGGGTCAGTCTCTGGTATGGTTCTACGAGTATTCCTTGTCGAGCCATTGGGTTTCCTCGCTCAGCTATGATGCCCCACAACCACACCGCCGGGCAGCCCCCCTAGCCCGCTATCGCACCTTTACGGTGTGCTCTGATGTAGTTTCTACATGATGAATCTTTGCCGGTGAGCATGTCAGCCACCCTGACCTGGCTCATTATCTTGGCGTCCAGCGGGTCAAGGATTGCCACGTCGAGGCCGGCACAGGCAGCCATGAGCAGAAAGCCTCGGTTGACCAGCTTGCGGTTGGGAAGTCCGTAGGATATGTTACTCAGTCCAACCACCGTTCTGGCACTGGGGAAACGGGCCTTTATCTCCTCGATGGTCTTGATTGCCACCAATCCATGCTTGGAATCTACGGCTATGGGTAGGACCAGCGGGTCAAAGAGAAGCTGTTCCGTCTTCACGCCCATCTGTGCGAGTTGTGTTACTATCGTCTCGCAGGCTTCAAGCCGTTGCTCAACGCTCCTCGGTATCCCTTCGCCGCCCATTGCCAGTGCCACTAGCCACGCCCCGCGGTCTGCCGCCATTGGGCCAATGGCAGCCAACTTTTCTGGCTCGGCGATGACGGAGTTAATCATTACCTCTTCGCCGCGGTACTCTTGCAGGCCGGCCTCAATAATCTCGGGATTGTCACTATCGATGACGAGGGGCTTGTCTGTGGCCGCCTGGACAACGCTTACCAGCCACTTCATGGCTGATTGACCTTCCCCATCTTCAAACTGGCTGGCGCCCACGTTCACGTCTATGAAATCGGCTCCAGCCGCGGTCTGCGCCGCGGCCAGGTTTGCGATGAAATCGCCGTCCCTCCTGGCAATGGCTTCGCCAACCGACCTGTTTGAGGCGTTGATCCTCTCGCCAATAACCAGCATGGCTCAGCTCACTATTCCCGCTATCTCCGCCAGTATCCGATTCCTGACCGTGGTGGGTAAGCTGTAGCTGTGGTTCTCCATGATCTGCACCACTATCTCGGAAGCCTTCTCCCATGTCATCTGTTTGCCCTGGGACTCCCACTCCTCCCGGCTATCCCTATCGCTCAGGGATGGCTGATAGTGCTCACTACGCATGAACTGACGGGTGTGCTTGGAGGTCGTGAAGTTACCGCCTGGCCCTACCTCTTTGATGAGGTCAAAGGCCAGTGTGTCTTCATCTACTTTGATGCCCTCCACCGCCCTCATCACCATCCCAAGTATTTCGTTATCTATCACCAGCTTCTCATAGCTGACCGACATAGCAGACTCCATCAGTCCGGCGGCGTCGTGTATGAAGTTGGCTCCGGCCAGAGCGCAGAGCAAGTTGGTTTGAGAGGACTCATAGCCGCTCTGGGCATCCAGCGCCTTGGAGTCCGTCATACCACCTGTGGCATAGAACGGGAGTTGATAGAACTGGGCCATCTGAGCGCCCGCCGCATTGAGCAACCCCATCTCAATGGAGCCAGCAAGGTACTTGAAGCTCCTGAGGTCAGTGCTGGTGGCCACCGAGCCAAAGATGACTGGTGTTCCAGGATTGACTATTTGGGAAAGCATCACACCCATCAGGGAGTCAACCGTCTGTATCACCAAGCTGCCGGCGAGGGTCACTGGCGATGTGGCTCCGCACAAAGGCTCGGCAGGACATACCACTGGGATACCATGCCTGGCAACGGTTATCAGCAGATCACCGTAATGCCCGTCCATCTTCAGGGGGCTTATGCTGCAAGCAATCATAGAAACTATGGGACGCTGTCTTAGCGCTTCGCTGGAGCCGGCCACCATTTCGGCCATACGTATCACCTGTTCCACGCCCTCAACGGTATAGACCCCCCCCATAATGTGCTTTGTGGTATTGTCCAGACCGGCAAAAAAGCGGTTTACATCCACCTGCTCAACGGGCAAACCATCGGGGTAAGTGGGCAGCATGTAAATGTGGATGTTATCCAGTTGGTCAACCAGTCTGGCCAGGCGACCCAGGTCATCCAGGGTGGCCAGCCGCCTGCTATCGGTGTCTGGCTCGTAGATATAGAGGGCTGTCCCTCCGGTTCCCGTGTGTACCCGGTTGCCCCCCAGAAGACTATCGTGCTTTTCGTCTTGACCGCAGAGCCACACCTCAGAGGGTGCCATCTTGATCAGTTCCAGCGCGCTCTCTTGGGACAGACGCGCACGGCGATTCTCCTTGTCTATCCTCGCCCCTGCTTCCTCAAAGAGCAACAGGGCCGCCTCCGAGTTAACCTCGAAGCCCACCTCTTCTATTGTCCGCATTACGGTTTGATGTATCTTGGCTATCGACTCTTCAGTGAGGGGCTTATAGCTGCCTCCGGCCAGTCCTTTTCTAATCATTCCCCTATGCCCTCCTGCCTGGGCAATCGAGGGAAGGGCAGGACTGACACGGGTTGTAACTCTCTACGTTGCTATTGCCTATGGCGATAATGCCAGAAATCGATTTGCGGGGGAGCATCAGGCACCCCTCGGTAAGACGGACACCCGCCGAATCGCCGTCCATAGCATGGAAAATCAACTCCTGCTGGTTAACATCCCAGTCGCAGTAACCCGGGCTGAAGCGCCGGCTGGTGTGTAGCCCCAGTTCACGCGCCTCTTCATCTATCATATTGTGGACTAGATCAGCTACCTTCTCTGTGGCATTGGACGCGATGGCGTCTAACACCGACGCGTTGAGCATGTATCCATCCTCAGCCAGCCCGGCAACAATATCCTCAAGGTGGTCACCTATGGTAGCCACAAACACAGCCACCTTCTGGGACTGCTCCAGCAGCCGGGCAATGACTTGGCTGTGGAAGACAATAGACCCCTCAATGGTGGCACGGTCTTCCTGGATCGATTCGGTATCCCTGATGCTGTATGAGTATGCCGGGTCAATCACGCTATAACTGTTTTCTAGAAACTCATCGACTAGCGAAAACATGCGGGCCGGTACGGGTGAATCAACATCGTATCCAATAGTCCTGAGCACCTGCTGTCTGTCGGCATCACTGGCAAGTTCATTGCCTCCAAATAGCATAGGTACCTTCTTTCTCTTCGCCACGGGCAAAGATGTTAGAGATGGAATCGAGCATCTACAGCATAACAACGGCTGCAATGCGATTGTGGTGTTGTGCCTTGGGGCGGGGGGGGGGTGCGCTAAACCGGCGGCTCTCTTAGGAGAGGATTTGGGAGAGGCAATTCTGGAAGCCCCTGTTGGTAAGCCTATCTGTGCTAGGCTGTCTGTTCTGTGACCGCAACAACATTTGCGATCTGAATGTTGCTGGAAAGACAGAACGCTTGCCCCTGTACAACATACTTACATCAAAGCTTCAGGTTGTCGCTCGCCTCCTCTTCTCCTACTAGCTTGTGGTGGCATGTTACCATGTTATCCATCCGTTGTCCAACGCCGACTCTGAAACCTGTCCCCATTAATACCTGGTAAGGTACCGCACCTTGCTGGAAGGTGGCGGTCTACATCTTTTGCACCCTCAGGGATACCCACTTTCACATCGGGGTCTGCGCCCGCCGGCGCTGGAAGTCTGTAGATCAGGGGGGTGACTTTCTTTACGTCTCATACCCATCCACCGTCACCATCTGAACGGCGCTGTGCGAAGCCTTTGGGTTCACAACGGACGTGGTGCCGAAGGCCGGATTCGAACCGGCACGCTCCGTTAAGAGCAACGGTTTTTGAGACCGCCGCGTCTACCATTCCGCCACTTCGGCAGAAGGGATGGAGCGGAAGATGGGATTCGAACCCACGACCCTCTCCTTGGCAAGGAGATGCTCTACCACTGAGCCACTTCCGCTCGCCTAAAGCAAACTCACGATCTTCGAAGATTACAGCTTTTGGTAGCTTTTAGTCCTTCGATAAGCGTCCGCTCCAGACCAAGCCGCCGATTCAGGTTTATTTCGGGGATGAAGAGGGTATCCTTAATCTTCCCTAGGCAGTCGCCATACTGTTTCGAAGCCTGCCTCGTGCGCTCCTCCATACAAATCGACTGTCCAACACGGAACCCTCGCTCGCCGATTTGAATATATACACCGGGAGTACATTGCTGGGATTTCTTCATTGTGTGATCTCCTATCGGTGTGCCGAGGGCCAGAGTTGAACTGGCGACACCGGCATTTTCAGTGCCGTGCTCTACCACCTGAGCTACCTCGGCATCGACCCTCATGGTAAGCGACCCCCCTTGTGGGTGTCAAGGTGAGGTGGGCTGGCCTCAAACCCGTGTTTGCAACTCCAACAGCTCGTTACGGCCTTCCACAGACGCCGGATGGATCAGCCGCCCCCCACCTATCATGGAGGCCAACTCCTCCTGAAGGAAGGCTAGAAGGGCAGCATCCAGGTTCTCTCTGGCCAGACGGTCTATCCTCTCCAGGTATGGGTATCTACTCGTTTTCTGGTGGTCTAATTTGTCTGCCAGGAACGTAATCTTGGCCACAGATCCCAGTCCCCTGTTGAAGGTGGTGTGCCATCGCACCGCCTCGAGCACCTCTGGGTCTTCGATACCGCACTCCCGTTGCAGCATCTCTGCACCTACCGGGCCGTGGAGCAGGACCGTTACACGCTCTTCTACGGGGTGCAGAGCCAGCCCGTAAGACCTGACCTTCCTCAACAGTTCCTCCTCCTTCATGCCTCTGGCGATGTCGTGCGCCAAAGCTGCTAGCCCCGCCTTAAGGGGGTCAACGTTGTGTATGGCGGCCAACTCCAGGGCCTTCTCTCTCACCCTGGCAACATGTTGTCTCAAGCCCGCGGGCAGGTGAAGCAGAAGCGCATCTAGCGCCGGGTTATCGCTGGATAGAGCACCCATTTACTGACCCCGTGGAATGTTCTACGAGTTTTGTCCTGCAATCAAGCTCATCATCACGGGTATTCTACAACGGTTGACTCCAGCGTGAAAGGCCGGGACATTCTATCATCCGGTGCAGCAATCATCTGCGTTGACACTCTGGAACCCCTCTGCTAGTCTTCCCTTGCTGGGATTCCCGTGAGGGTGGTATGATTCTAGTCACTGGTGCCACGGGCTTCGTGGGGAGAAACGTGGTCAAGGCCTTGCGAACTCGAGGCAAGGAGGTGCGTTGCCTTGTGCGTACCCCTGCCAGAGGGCGCGCCGTCGCTGATTACCACGTAGAAATGGCCTATGGCGATGTCCTCAGCCTCTCGGCCTTGAAGGAGGCCATGAGGGGGATAGATACCGTAGTCCATCTGGTGGCCATAATCCGGGAGAAGAGAAACGAGAGCTTCGATCTCATCAACCGGCGTGGTACGGAGATTGTGGTCCAGGCGGCCAGAGAGGAGGAGGTTAGGCATTTTGTGCACGTGAGCGCTATTGGCGCTCAGAACAACCCCGTCTATCCCTATCTGTACTCCAAGTGGCAAGGGGAACAGGCAGTAATCAGCAGCGGCTTGACCTATACCATCTTCAGACCATCCATTCAGTTCGGAGAGGGGGATGAGTTCATCAATACCCTGGCTGGGGTGGTAAAGGCCTTCCCACTGGTTCCAGTGGCTGGCTCGGGGAAAGTCCGCCTCCAGCCCATATCCGCAGAGGAGGTGGGAGCCATGATCTCGCTTGTGGTAGACAATCCCCATTTTAGCGGCAGGACAATAGAGATCGGGGGCCCTGACCACCTGACCTACGACGAAATAGTGGATATAATAAGAAGAACTCTCAAGGCTAGGCGGCTCAAGGCCCATTTGCCTCTATCCCTAATGAAGGGCCTCATCCGGATAATGGAAGCCGTGACACCCCATCCTCCGGCAACCGCCAGTCAGCTTGAACTGCTGGCCTTGGATAACGTGACTGACGTAGATTCGGTGGAGAAGACGTTTAAGGTAAAGCCCAGGTCCCTTGAGGGGAACATAAGGTACATCCGGGGTATGTCCCTAATGGAGGCCTGGAGAATTGCCCTTGGCTTCATGCCAAGGCGCATACGGGAGCATTGAAGAGAGACCAGTGGAGTACCAGGTAGCCATAGACCGAATCATGGGCATGGTGGACTACGAGCGTCCAAGCGCTACACCTGGGGTGCGTGCCCGCTACGACCTGGTGCGGATCGAGGCTTTCCTTACGGCTCTGGGAAACCCCCATCTGGGTATTCCCACGGTCCACATCGCAGGGACCAAGGGCAAAGGGAGCACTGCGGCCATGGTAGCCTCGGTGCTCAATGCCGCGGGCTACCGACCGGGCCTGTACACCTCTCCTCACCTGCATACCTTCAGAGAGAGAATACAAATAGGATGCAAGCTCATTCCAGAGGAGGACTTTGCCAGCCTGGTAGAGGATCTGTGGCCTACCATGGAGGAAGTTGTCCACATAGGACAGGGGCGTGTGACTGTATTTGAACTTCTGACCGCGATGGCGTTCTACTACTTCAGGAGTCAGAAAGCAGGAGCCCAGGTGATAGAGGTAGGGCTGGGGGGGCGGCTGGACTCCACCAACCTGGTGCAGCCTCTGGTATGCGGTATTACCTCCCTGGGTTTAGACCACACCGAGGTGCTTGGGGATACCCTGGAGAAGATTGCGTGGGAAAAAGCGGGCATCATAAAGCCGGGAGTCCCGGCGGTGTGTGCTCCCCAGCAGCCTGAGGCGTTGGGGGTGTTACAAGAGGTCTGCCGGCAAAAAGGGTGCACCCTGATCGTGGCAGGAGATGACATCCGGTGGGAAGAGGAAAGCTCCTCTCCTGACGGCCAGATCTTCAAGCTAGACACCTTCAGAAACCACTATCGGTTGCGGATTCCCCTTTTGGGAAAGCACCAGATGGAGAACGCCGCGGTGGCAATAGGGATAGTGGAAGCCCTTATAGAAGGCGGTTTGGAGATTGACACCGGATCGATAGAGGAGGGCCTTCGCCGGGTGGAGTGGCCTTGCAGGCTGGAGGTCCTGAGCAAAAACCCCCTGTTGGTGGCCGACGGCGCTCACAATCCCCACTCCGCTGGCCGCCTGGTAGAGGCGGTCAAGGCGTTGTTCCCTGGACACCGCATCCTGCTGATAGTTGGAGTCTCTGATAACAAAGACCTGGAGGGTTTGGTGAGAGAGTTGAATCAGCTCTCTCCTTCGGTAGTGATCGTCACCCACTCACGTCATCCCAGAGCGGTCAGGCCCGAACGGATAGCCCAGAAGTTTAGCCCTTACGATGGCGACGTACATGTGACGGATACCGTATTCCAGGCTCTGGAGATGGCGCGAGATATGGCAGTGGAGGGAGACCTGATTCTTATTACGGGTTCTCTGTTTGTAGCGGCTGAGGCCAGGGAGCAGATGAAAGGTATTACCCCGGAAATGTACCCTACCTTTGAAGCGCAAGCCACACTTGCTCCCCCCAACGTGTGAATCTTCGGGGCAGGAGTGCCTTGCGCTATCGGGGGATCAAAACACCCTGCTGGTGCAGGCCGGTGGAAGGAAAGGGTTGCCATGTACAACAGAGTGCGAGTTGCGGTTACGGGCATGGGGGCCGTCACGCCCCTGGGAACATCTGTAAAGGAGTTCTGGGAGGGTCTGGTGGCGGGACGCTCAGGAGTACGTCCTATAACCCTTTGTGACTCATCACAGCACCCTTGCCGTATTGCGGGGGAAATTCCGGATTTTGACCCCGGAAAGTACATCAATCCCAGAGAAGCCCGCAGGATGGCACGTTTCAGCCAGATATCCGTGGCTGCGGCCTACATGGCCGTGGAGGACTCGGGCTTGAACCTGGAACAAGAGGACCAAGAGAGGGTGGGAGTTCTGCTGGGTAACGGGGCCGGTGGCCTGTCCACTACCCAGGAAGCATGTGAGGATATGCACAGCAAAGGGGAGATGAGGATAAACCCATTCTTCGTTCCAATGATGCTGCCCAACATGGCGGCGGCGAATGTCGCCCGGATCTTTGGGGCCAAGGGCTACAACTCCACCGTGGTTACAGCATGTGCAGCCTCCAACCAGGCTATCGGCGAGGCCGTCGAGGCAATCCGACGTGGAGTCGTTGACATTGTCCTGGCGGGGGGATCGGAAGCGAGTATAAGCGAAATCGGACTGTCTGGGTTCTGTATTCTCAAGGCCCTCAGCACCCACAATGAGGAGCCCACCAAGGCCAGCCGACCCTTTGATGCGCAGAGAGATGGCTTCGTGCCCGCGGAGGGGGCAGCTATCCTGGTACTGGAGAGTCTGGAGCACGCCATGAAACGCGGCGCCTCCATCCTGGCCGAGTTAGTGGGCTATGGGGTGTCCTGCGACGCCTTCCACGCGGTGCAGCCCGACGAAACCGGAGAAGGGGCCAGCAGGGCCATGCGTTGGGCACTGGCCGACGCGGGCATAAGCCCCGAAGAAGTGGACTACATCAATGCCCACGGCACATCCACACCCCTCAACGACGCCATCGAGACTATGGCCATCAAGATCGTGTTCGGGGAGAGAGCATACAAGGTGCCCATCAGTTCCACCAAGTCCATGACAGGACATGCCATGGGAGGCGCTGGATCCCTGGAGGCCGTGGCCTGCGTCAAGACCATCCTGGAAGGGGTCATTCATCCCACGGTGAACCAGGAGCACCCTGACCCGGCCTGCGACCTGGACTATGTGCCCAACGTGGCACGGCACCAGACGGTGGATGTGGTCCTGTCCAACAGCTTCGGGTTCGGCGGGCAGAACACCTGCATTGTGCTGCGGCGGTTCGTGGAGTAGAGGGGCGCTCTCCCTACTTCTGCAAGGCAACCCTCAACGACCCCAGCAGCGCATCCTCCTCATCGGGGAGCACGGTGCGGGGGTCAACCAGGATGCGGTCTTCCTCTATTCGGGTGATAACGGGCGGCTCTGCCTGCCGCAGACGGCGGGCAAGGCCCTGGGCTCCTCCGGGAATGTCGTCTGCTGTCAGGGCTACGAGCCAGGTGGGGAGTGTCTCTGTGGGCAGGCTGCCTCCTCCTACGGTGGAGAGACCACGAATGACCTCCGCTCCTGCGCCGATACGCTTCTGCCATCGATTGGCCCTTTCCTCCAACTCTTCGAGGGGCATGGAGATCATCCTCCACACAGGGACCTTCTCCAGGACCTCTCCTTTGAGATAGTGCAGGAGGGTGGTGGTGAGAGCAGCCAGGCTCAACTTATCGATGCGCATCGCCCTGGCCAGGGGATGTCTGGCCAGAAGTGACACCAACTCCCTTTTCCCCACTACAATGCCGACCTGGGGGCCTCCCAGGAGCTTGTCGCCTGAAAAGAAGGCCATGTCTACTCCCGCGGCGATGCTCTCCTGAACCATAGGTTCGTGGGCCAGACCAAACTGAGTTGTCTCTACAAGGCAGCCACTACCCAGGTCGTGAAGGACCGGGATCTGGTGACGATCCCCCAACTCTACCAGTTCCCCCACTGTAGTGCCGTGGGTGAAACCGGTGATGAGAAAATTGCTGGTGTGGACCTTGAGGAGGGCTGCGGTGTCGGGGGTAATGGCCCCTTCGTAGTCGGCCAGGTAGGTGCGATTGGTAGTTCCCACCTCTATTAGATTGGCACCGCTCTGTTTCAAGACATCGGGGATGCGGAAGCCACCTCCAACCTCCACGGCCTCCCCTCGGGATACAATAACTCCCCTCTGATGGGCGACGGCTGAGAGGCCCAGTAGCACGGCGGAGGCGTTGTTATTCACCACCAGGGACGCCTCGGCCCCAGTGATCTGACATAGGATGTTCTCAATGTGCGCCTGCCTGGAACCCCTTACCCCTTCCTCCAGGTCTAGCTCCAGATTGGTGTATCCCCTGGCGGCGTGGAGAACAGCTTCCGTGGCTTCAGTGCTCAGAGGAGCGCGACCCAGGTTGGTATGAAGGATCACACCCGTGGCGTTGATGAGGGGCTGTGGCCAGGGGCTCCAGAGTGAGGCAGCCAGGGCCACCACACCTTCCACCAGGTCATCGAAGGAGGGGGGCTCTTTACCCTGCGCTATCTCCTGCCTGACCTCCTCCAAACGCCGGCGCGCCAAGTAGACAACGGGCTCCCGGGAGTACTCACCTATGAGCCTGCCTATGCGCGCATCCGAGAGGAGCTTCTCTACACTGGGTATGCTTCGATACCTGGTGGACATGGGTAACTTGCTTTCGAGATTCGGCCCATTCTAGCACACCGCGGGCTTCGGGACATTTGGGTGCCTCTCGTCTTGTAGGAATCCACAGCTAGACGCCATCTGGCGTCTATTCATTCTCGGCCAGCCCCACTCCAGTCAAGGTGAGGCAGCCATTAGAGTATGGCTTGCCCTTGTGGGTGCAGAGCCTGCCCTGAGATCCGATTGCATCGAGAGTCTCGACGAAGTCGGACCCGCCGAAGCAGCACGCCTTGCCTAGCGTCTGACGGCTACCCGCTGTTGCCCCTGGGCCTCTTTGGCCAGAGCCGATATCTCCTGGGGGGTAAAGAAGGTGCGCCGCGCGTCCACCAGCGTATCATGTTCGCTATCGTATGTGCCGTCGTAGGCCTCCTGCATCCTATCGTAAATGTACTTGACCACCCTGCTGGTGAGAGTGTACCTGCCCTGCTTTCCGGTCTCCACCTCTGGCTGCCGGTTGAGGACGGCGACGATGCCGTCCATCCCTGACAAGGAGCCGATACGATTAAGCTCCCCTGACTCGTCTCCCACCATTCGGGCATCGAAGGGCAGATATATAAGCCCACCCTCGGCGTCTTCCTGTCGTCGTACCCCGGACTGGTGGATTCCAGCCTGGGTGACAAACACATCACCGATAATGGGCTGTTTGAGAGGTATGGGGCACACTTCCTGCACCAGGAGGTCTCGTATCTGGCTCAGGACCTCCAGGCGGAAGCCAGGGTCGCCGTAGATGCGGATGTAGTTCGCCAGCACCTGCTCCAGGGAGGTGTTGCCGGTCCTCTCGCCCAATCCACCAAAAGCGACGTTGACCCGCTTGCATCCGTAGCTGTAGGCGGCCAGACTGTTGGCGGTGGCCAGTCCGAAGTCGTTGTGGCCGTGGAACTCCAGCTCTGCCCCCGTCTCCTGCACCAGGGTAGAGATGAGCCTGGGCACTCCCATTGGCAAAGGAGCATGGGGATCGGGGGAGCCCCACCCCATGGTGTCGCATAAGCGGATCTTGGCCCATCCCTCTGTCTCCTTCAGGACTCGCTGGATAAAGGGTATAACAAAGCCGTATATGTCGGCTTTGGTGGCTTCTTCCAGGTGAACTCTGGGGCGAATGTTGTACTCACAGGCGGTGAGAATGGGGACCAGGTACTTCTCCATCGCCTCCGCCTTGCTGCGGTGTCCCAGCTTGTCGAAGATGTGGTGGTCGGAGCTGGGAGCCAGCATCCCCGTCTCTTTAATCCTGCCCTGGGATACATCCACCAGCGTTTTGATGTCCTTGGGAAGTGCCCGCGTCCAACTGGTGACCTGGGGATACTGATATCCCCGCTCCAGAAGCCTGTCCAGGGTCCAGAGGTCCCGCTTCTGGTAGATGAAGGTCTCCACCTGCTCGATACAGCCTGTGCCGTTGTCCAGCTCGTGAAGGAGGTCGTAGTACCTCACCCGGGCCTCCACAGGGAAAAGGGCGAAGTGAGGGTCCTGGGAGCCGTCTCTCAGGGTGGTGTCGGTGATGAGCTTGGGATGAGTTTTCTCTGTTTCCGGAGGAATATGTGCCGGTTCAGTCTCCAGGGACAAGGGAGGAAACTGGCCATGGTAGTTGTAGAACTGCTTCTCCGGGTTGATGTGATACTCCGTCATAATACAGTCTCCTGTCGGCCTCTCGGGCAGGCTCAGCATTTACCTTATCTGTGGGGATTGCGCACTTGGGCGGCAGCCCTCGTGGTGCAGGGCTATGCCCTGCTAGTCTTCCTCCAGGGTAGAGGTGTCGCCTTCTGGGAGGCCCATCTCTCGGGCCTTGAGGAGGCGACGCATAATCTTGCCGCTGCGCGTCTTTGGGAGGGAGTCCACGAACTCGATCTCCCGGGGGGCTACGCCGGCCGCCAGCTTCCGGCGCACGAAGCCCATGATCTCGTTTCGAAGCTGGTCGGTGGGCTGATACCCGTCGTGGAGGGCCACGAAGGCCTTCACCACTTCGAAAGCCATGGGGTCGGGTTTGCCGATGACCCCCGCCTCGGCCACTGCCGGGTGCTCGATGAGGGCGCTCTCCACCTCAAAGGGCCCTACCAGGTGCCCGGCGGTGTTTATTACGTCGTCTGCTCGCCCTACGAACCAGAAGTAGCCATCCTGGTCCATGCGCGCCCGGTCGCCCGTGAGGTACCATCCATTCTTGAACTTGGAGTCGTACATCTCCTGGTTGCGCCAGTAAGTGCGGAACATGGAGGGCCACCCCGGCCGAATGGCCAGGTCTCCCTCCTGGCCAGGTTCTACCTCGCTGCCCGCTTCATCTACAATTGCTGCTTTGATGCCGGGAATGGGACGCCCCATGGAGCCGGGACGTATGTCCTGTATGGGATAGTTGGCGATGAGGATGGCCCCCGTCTCCGTCTGCCACCAGTTGTCGTGGAAAGGCAGGTTGAGGGCCTTCAGTCCCCACATTATCGCCTCCGGGTTAAGTGGCTCTCCCACGGAGCACATATAGCGCAGGCTGGAGAGATCGTACCGCCTGGGCACCTGGTCTCCCGCCTTCATCAGCATCCGGATGGCCGTGGGGGCCGTGTACCAGACGGTGACGCCATACTTCTGGATGACCTGATACCAGACGCTGGCGCGGAAGCCACCTTCGTAGATCACCTGGCTCACCCCGTTGGTCCAGGGAGCGGATATTCCGTAGGAGGTGCCCGTGACCCATCCTGGATCGGCGGTGCACCAGTATATATCGTCGTCGTGGAGGTCCAGGGCCCAGCGGCCCGTGGCCATGTGCTGTAGCGCTGCCAGGTGGGCATGGACGGCTCCCTTAGGCTTCCCCGTGGTGCCCGAGGTGTAGTGTATTATGGAGAAGTCCTCCTCCGTGGTGGGGACAATCTGGAAATCGGGCGACGCGGAAGCCATCTCTTTCTCATAGCTTACGTCCCCTGGAGCCAGGGGGTCCTGAGAGTGACCGTTCTTGTTGACCACTATCACGTGTTTCAGGTCTGGCAAGTCCTGAAAAATACCCCTAATGCGATTCCTCAAATCCGGGGTGACGATGAGGACTTTGGCCCCGCTATCCAGAAGACGGTCCTTCACCGGGTCTGGCCCAAAGGCGGAGAAGAGGGGGCCGGCGATGGCCCCTACCTTCAGGATGCCGAAGAAGGCCACGTATAGCTCAGGGATGCGCTCCATGAAAAGGAACACCCGGTCGCCCTTCTCCACCCCCAGCCCTTTGAGGACGTTGGCGAACTTGTCGGTAAGCTCCTTTAGCTGAGCGAAGGTGTATCTCTCTTCCTCGCCCCCTGTTCCCTCCCAGTACATAGCCACCTTCTCCGCGCGGTGGCTCCGGGCGTGCCGGTCTATGGCCTCGTGGGCAAGGTTCAGACCACCCCCGGGGAGGCCGTCCAGCTCCCCCCTTAGCTGCTGCCAGGAGAAGCTTTTGGCAAGATCGTGGTACTTCTCCAGGTTAGGCCGCACCTTGATCTCTTCCAGCTTTGGCTTGGCGATCACGGGGTAGTCCATGGCTCTCCTTCCTCGGAAGCCGGGGCTTCTGTGAAGTAAAGCATATCTTAGCGTAAGAGTAGGAAAGGACACAAGCCCTCGATGTATTATCCGTAAATATCCGACAGTCAGGCTCCTTTCGTGAGGGGTGTGTGTAGTCCAAGGCCGAGGTGAGGCCGGTGGTAATGATACCGCTCCAAGAACATTTCTGCAGCCTCCTGGCAGGAAGGCAGGTCCGCA
>JBDRIA010000009.1:0-27559 GCA_043816345.1 Chloroflexota bacterium | reverse complement strand
GGAACAATGTGTACAAGAAGGCTTTCTTTGCCCAGGCGGACTGGCTAGTGAAGAATAAGAGAGTCGCTGTAGATGGCGAAGCACTCTGGGAAATCGATTACAACTTCACGCCGTTCAATCTCGATATTCCTTGGGTTTCTGCTATGGCACAGGGGCAAATCATCTCGGTTCTGCTTAGAGCCTATCAGTTGACTGCAGATATGGGATATTACAACGATGCAGAGAAGGCCCTTAAAGCCTTTCGCTTTCCTACCGTGAGAGGCGGTGTAACCTGGACGGATGAGCGGGGATATGCCTTTTATGAAGAATATCCCTCGCAACCGCCATGTCATGTTTTGAACGGACACATCTGGGCAATGCTTGGGCTGTATGACTTCTACCGCGTGGCCGATTCTCAAGAAGCTCTAGAACTGTTCGACGCGGGGGTGGCTACCATGAAGAAGTATCTTCCCTATTATGACACAGGGTACTGGTCAAAACATGATCTGCTCAGGCAGCCTGGCTATACGGCAATTCGGTATCATCACTATCATATCGAGCTCTTGAAAGTGCTGCATGAGATCACGGGGGACAACCTTTTTGGCGACTATGTCCAGCGTTGGAGTTCATACTTGAAGCCCTGGAGAAAGGCAAGCTTTGCATTCCGATTGGCCCGGTTAAGGCTCAGGCAGTATATTGGGAGCAGAATGGGATCGGCATAATGGTCTCACAATCCAGAGCACACATAAGAAAGCGAGATATGTCGAAGAGCGACACATCCAAAAGTAATTGTCAGTAACAATAAAGGTCGAGTGCATAGATGACATATAGCTGCCCAAGTTGCCATGCCCTGGTGGAGCCATCTCAAGATGGATATTTGTGCCGAAATGGGCATCCATTTGCCAGCTATCTGGGTATCCCTGATTTCCGGGTGTTTGACCATCCGTATGTTTCAAGAGATGAGGAGATGCGGAGGGTCAACCTGCTGATGGAGCACTACGACTCCATGTCCTTTGAGGAACTGGTGGCTTTCTATCTGAGAGACTCAGAACGCGGCCATGTGCCAGATGAGCTGGTGCGACAATATACCCGCTACCGATTAGTGGGTTCAGAACGCGGCGAGAATGACTATGGGCAATTCCTGCAACATCTTCAGACCTTGAACATGAACGTGACATTGGCCTCTGCTGCCCTCGAAGTAGGGTGTGGCACAGGAGGAAGTGTGCTCGCGCTAAGCAGAAGATTCGGCGAAGTCGTAGGTGTAGACGCAGCGCTAGAGGAGTTGGTGCTTGCAAGAAAGCGGCTGGAAGAGCAGGGTGTAACCACGGCCTCCCTAGTGTGCGCCTCTGCCGAAAGCCTTCCTTTCGACGAGTCGTCCTTTGATTTCTGTAACTCCATATGTGTCATTGAGCATGTTGGAGATCAACGTGCAACGATTCAAGAAACCTACCGCGTGTTGAAACCCAACGGCTTCTTTTTCATGAGAGCGCCCAATAGATTCACGATTCTGCCAGAGGGACATGTCAAGGTCTGGGGGGTTGGATTCCTTCCTCGAAAATTTGCCAGCCGGTACGTCACCTGGGTCAAAGGTATTCCCTATGAAGGGAAGAGGCCCCTTTCATACTTGGAGTTGAGGGGTCTAATAGCGGAGAGCTTCAAAGAAAACTATCAGATCTTCACCATACCAGGGACATACGCCGATCTGAGCAAACCCGGCTCTTCCTTTCCAGGGAAGATTTATCGTAGACTAGTCAAGATACCCATTCTCAACAAACTTATGCGACTGACTGAGTGTTGTTTTCTGCCTACATTTGAGGCCGTTGCCTTCAAAGGAGCCGGCAAACTTTGAACTACAGCCTACTCAATTGGATTGTCTCATTCTTACTATATGTGCCATGGTTGTCAAAAACACTTGGGCGCACATCCAAACACAACAATAGAGTCACGGCAGCAAAGATGAGCCACATCTGTCCCTAGGAGCAATAATCCTTTGAATGCAATCACAGCGAATATGTTGACCCGCGCCAGACCCCTGGCCATCCGCATCATTGGTTCCCGTTTCAATCAGAGGTTTGCCTGGACCATGTGGGCGTGGGTGCGCGCCGAAGCTCTACGAGGATTCCGGCCTATATACAGAGGTGTTCGCATTGAGTGGGACACACCTGGACATGCCAGAACAGTCCCGTTCGAAGTCGCAGGCCCATCAAGAAACCAGGTCTTGATCAGGGCGCTCATGTCAATCGTTAGTCCCGGCACCGAACGCGCTTTCTACAGTGTCGAGCCCAATGCCATAGCCAGGTTTCCCCAGTATCCGGGCTACTCCCTCGTAGGGGAGATATGCCAGGTGGGCCCTGGCGTACGACACCTGGAATCGGGCCAACTGGTGGTAGCCCCAGCTTCCCATGCCAGCCTCGCCGTGGTATCGAGCGAGGAGGTCTTTCTGCTACCCCAGGGCGTGACTCCTCAAGAGGGAGCGTTTTTCAACCTGGGTATCATCGCCCTTCATGGGGTATGGCGAGGAGAGCTGAGTCCCGGAGAGCGCGTCGCCGTACTCGGCCGTGGTCCCATAGGGCAGTTGGCAGTGCAGTTGTGCCGTGCCTTGGGTACCAACCAGATTGTCTCCATCGCCCCTTCGCGGAGGCACTGCACGCCATCCCTGGGGCGCTTTGTACAACGCACCATTGTCACCGCCGAGGAGGGCGTGACAGCCTTGGACGCAGTCCGGGCCGACGTGACCTTTGAATCGAGCGGCCAGCCCAACGCAATACGCGATGCGCTCAGGGCGACCCGCGACGGCGGCAGAGTAGTCCTGCTGGGGAGCCCAAGAGGGGTCACCCTGGATTTCGATTTCAGCGAACTGGCCGACCGCAACATACAACTCCTCGGGGCACACGTCAGCACGCTATCCAGAGACAATAACGCTCGGCACCATACATATCGCGAGGCGGGTGATACCTTCATGCGGCTCGTCGCCGAGAAGAAACTGGACCTAAACGACTTGATTGGAGACGAAATCAGCCCCTGGGAGGCTGGCCACTTCTACCGCCAGTTCATGGAGGGCGGGACCGACCCGATGTGCGCGTATTTTCAATGGGATGGACTGCAAAACGAAGACCGGCTTCGGCAGGTCTCTTACTGGACTCCTCCGGAGGTGGAGATGGCCCGTGGGAACTGGATGTCCAAGTCACTACCGCCCAGTTCCCTAGTAGAAGTGAATCCCTCCGTGTCTGGAAACACCAAACCGGCTCGCAGGCAGACCGGAGAGGAAAGAGGACAGCAACTACGCCTGGCGATGATTGGCTGTGGTGGACGTGGGGCCACCACTGCCGCGGATGCCCAGCGTGCCGAGCACACCTCCCTCGCGATGGTGATGGACGTAAACGAGGAACTGGCGCGGCAGGTCGGCGAGAACTTGAATGTCCCCTGGACTACCAGCTATGAAGTAGTCCTCAACGATGACACTGTAGACGCGGTGTTTATCAGCACCCCTCATCATCTGCACACCGAGCAGGCCGTCAGGGCCGCCTCCGCTGGGAAACACATCCTAGTCGAGAAGCCCCTGGCCCACAACCTGGAGGCTGCGACTCAGATTGTGGCCGCGGCGCGTAAAGCGGGAGTCAGCCTTTCCACATGTTTGGAACTGCGCTACCTCCCACAATTGGTGAAAGCAAAAAGCATCGTGGAGGCTGGCGCTCTGGGCGATGTCCTCGGAGCCAACCTGGCCTATCACCTGTACAAGCCTCCCTTTTACTGGGAGCGCGGCTACACCGGCGGGACCTCCGACTGGCGCGCTCGTTGGGAAACGGCCGGCGGTGGAGTCCTGATTATGAACGCCATTCACTACTTGGACTGGCTTCTTCACCTCAGCGGATTGAAGGTGAACGAAGTCTCGGCCCGTTACACCGCATCACGGGGCGCTGTCGAAGTGGAGGATGCTCTGGTGATGTGGCTCTCCTTTGAGAACGGCGCCTTGGCCACAGTGAACACCTCCTCCTGCGTCCCGGGGCTTCACCAGCCGCCGGAACTCATAGATTGCCGGATATGGGGCACCGAGGGGCACCTCTCTCTCACACCACCGTTCCAGCTATTCTCGTCCCGTTCGGTCGATGGCAAGCGCCCGGAGCGCTGGCGCACTCTGGCGCCTCTACCCAAGCTCCGCAGCCCTGACATCGAGTACCTGGAACATTTCTCACGGGCCGTGTTGAATGGAGGCGATGTAGATATCACCGGTGAGGATGGACTTCGGCTGCAGGCAGTCATCGAGGCAGCCTACCGCTCCTCGCGTGAAGGATGCTCCATCCGTGTGGAGTATCCAGAGATATGAGCGTTGCCAAGAAACTGGTGCTGAGAGATGAGGAGTGGCAAATGGAGACCATCCCATTCCCAGATCTACCGGCCGGTGCAGTCCACATTGCAGTTGATGCCGTACTGATGCCTCCCCATACTGGGGATGATGCATTCTGGGCCGGCCACAATGCCCAATCGCCTGCCACCTGCTACATAGGCTGGGGCCCTGCTACTGACAACCTTGCTGCTATGAAAGAGGACTTGCTGGCAGCGCCCCAGGACTATGCCGACCCTCTAGTGGCTGCTCTATCTCTACCTGCCTATGCCATTGCTCTGGCCCTGGCCAGTTTCACTCCGCCACTGACCGTCGGAGTGTTGGGCCAAGGGCTTCTTTCTGACCTCACCAGGAACATCCTCACCTATCAAGGCTTTTCCCTAGAGCAGGCAGAGCCGGAGGCAGACCTGGGGCTGCTGGTCGATATGGGGAGCGAGCCTGGCATGTGGGCCAGAAGCCTGCCCGCCCTGCGTGCTCACGGGACGCTCCTGTTGTTTGTGCCTCCCTGGTCGAGACCCGCCAGCTTCGACTTCTACCCTCAAATACATCGGCGTTCCCTTCAGGTCATATCCAGGCACTGGCATCACCAACCCCAGGCACTGGCCCCGGAGCTGGCGATACATCTTCTTCCAATCATCTCCAGGATTGTGAGCGAGAGCCAATGGCTGTGCCCCCTAGACCTCAAGAACACCAACGCACAGACCGGGGTCTGGCAGTGGATAAACTGGACGGAGAGCGGGGCGACAGAAGAATCAGACACTGGTCCCGTGATATAATCTTAAACGCAGTTCTTTAGACGGCAGTTCAAGGCAGGTACAGTTGCATATCTTGAAGAAGGCATGGTCTGGCTGGAAACGGGCCCTTCGGGTCATAGGAAACTTCCAGGCCACGGTTCTACTCACTCTGACATATCTCATCTTCGTGCCGGTGGTAGCAGTCCCCTTCAAGTTGCTCTCGGATCCCCTGAGAATCAAGAAGCACCACGCCGCTTTCATCGATACCTCTGGCATAGACCGCGCTTCCTTAGAAGCCGCCAGGAAGCAATAACCCATGTTTGTTCTTGGTATAAGCTGCTATTTCCATGACGCTGCCGCAGCCCTCCTCAAGGACGGTGTACTGCTCGCCGCCGCAGAAGAAGAGCGCTTCACCCGTAGGAAGCACGACTATAGCTTTCCCCAGAATGCCATAGACTACTGCCTGAGAGTTGCAGGCATAGAGGGAAGAGATGTGGACTACGTCGTCTTCTATGAGAAGCCCTTCGTCAAGCTCGAGCGGATTCTGCTGACATCATTGCAGTCCTTCCCGCGATCCCTGGGTCTGTTCCGCGAAGCCATGTTGACCTGGCTCCTGGACAAGCTCTGGGTCAAGGGCCTCATCAAAGACAGGACCAGCGTCAACTCCAATGAACAGATACTCTTCTCCTGGCACCACCTCTCCCACGCCGCCAGCGCCTTCTTCTGCTCCCCCTTCGAGGAGGCTGCCATACTCACTGTCGATGCAGTAGGAGAGTGGACCACCACCCTCCAGGGTAGGGGAGAAGGCAGCCAGATACATGTGTCACGAGAGCTTCACTTTCCCCACTCTCTGGGCCTCCTGTACAGCGCCTTTACTGCATTCTGCGGGCTGGAGGTCAACGAAGGAGAGTACAAGCTCATGGGCATGGCACCTTACGGAGAGCCCAAGTACGTGGACAAGATATACAAACTTGTCGACGTGGGCCGGGACGGGAGCTTCTCCCTGGACATGGACTATTTCGCCTTCCACCGCTCCTCCAGCCAGATGTTCAGCAGCAAGTTCGTGAAGCTCTTCGGCGAACCAAAAGACCCCAAGCGCAGCGATATTATTGACCCCTACTACGCCGACATGGCCGCGAGCATCCAGGAGGTGACCGAGGAGATCCTCCTTAAGATGGCCAACCACCTGCACCAGGAAACGGGGCTCAGTAAGCTATGCATGGCCGGTGGGGTAGCCCTGAATAGCGTCGCCAACGGCAGAATACTCCGGGAGACCCCCTTTGAAGAGATATACATTCAGCCCGCCTCTGGAGATGGTGGTGGCGCTCTGGGAGCCGCCTTGTATGCCTACCACATGCTCCTCAACAAACCCCGCTCCTTCGTAATGGAGCACGCCTACTGGGGCCAAGAGTACGACCCTTCAGAGATACGAACAGTGCTGGACGCCCAGGGTGCCAGTTATGTCGAGCTATCCAACGACGATGAGGTGATCGAAAAGACCGTTGACCTGCTGCAAAACCACAAGGTAGTAGGATGGTTCCAGGGCGGCTTCGAGTATGGCCCCAGGGCCCTGGGCAATCGTAGCATCCTGGCAGACCCGCGCCAGGAGGACATGAAAGACCTGGTGAACCGCAAAATTAAATTCAGGGAGCCATTTCGCCCCTTTGCTCCCTCAGTAGTTGCAGAAAGGACGGAGGAGTTCTTTGCCCTGCCAAACGCCCTACGTCACTACCCCGCTCGCTTCATGCTGCTGGTGGTGGACGTGAAGAATGACAAACGAGACGCCGTGCCCGCCATAACCCACGTTGACGGCACTGCACGTCCCCAGGCAGTGTTCAAGAAGACCAATGAAAGATACTATCGCCTCATACAGGAGTTCGGCGAGGCCACCGGCGTGCCCGTCGTGCTGAATACCAGTTTTAACCTCAAGGGGGAGCCTATTGTGAACACCCCCGCCGATGCCCTCAGCACCTTCATGAGGAGCGGTATGGATGCCCTGGTTCTGGATCGATTCCTTGTAACCAAAAGCGGAGAGGAGGAATAGTCTCGTGCGTCCCCTCAGATTCGTCATGAGCCGATTTGCCATCTCAGGAGAGCTTATCTCCTTCCTTTGGGGCAGAAAGCTCTGGTGGCTCCTTCCCATGGTTATCATGCTCCTGATTTTCGGACTCCTGATAGTGTTCGCCGAAGCCAGCGGCGTCGGGCCCTTTATATATGCCCTCTTTTAGGCTGGGTGAAAGATAGCCACACAGGAAATGTAGGATGAAATCTGACCATATAGATTCCAAAGTCCCTTCACTGATAGCCAAGCAAATGGATCTTCTTGTTTGCCCGGTCTGTGGTGGCACGTTAGGGGCATCCCTTGATGGCCTGATGCTGAACTGCAGCAAATGCAATCGCTCATTTAGATGTGAGAACGGGATCCCGCTACTTTTCTGGCCGAATGAATGGGAAAGATCCACATCAGATGTTACGGATTCCATAAGAACATTTTATGAAGATAACCCATTCCCCAATTACGAAGATTTGGATACTGACTGGAGCCTTAGAGAGAAAGCCGAGAAAGGGATTTTTGCCCGCATGCTTGACCACCAGATCCCTTATCAAGCGAGAATTCTTGAGGTCGGCTGTGGCACTGGGCAACTCAGCAATTTCTTGGGTTTGATATCTGGGAGAACGGTATTTGGCGCTGATATTTGCCTAAACTCCCTAAAGTTGGGGCAGGCGTTCAGAGAACGAAACCATATCGGCGGCACTGCTTTTCTCCAAATGAATCTGTTTAGGCCGGTGTTCAAAGCAGAGACTTTTGATGTAGTTATATGCAACGGTGTATTGCATCATACGAGTGACCCATTTCTAGGTTTCCAATCAATATCAAGACTAGTTAAGCCTGGTGGATTCGTTATGGTGGGCTTCTACAACACCTTTGGCAGGATTCCTACAAAAATCAGGAAATACGTATTCCACCTTACTGGCAATCGTTTCAAGTTCTTGGATTCCCGCTTGCGTGAAAAGAATCTCAGTGATACCAGGAAGCACACATGGTTCATGGATCAATACAAGAACCCCCATGAATCTACGCACACTTTTGGGGAGATACTGCGTTGGTTTAGCCGCACTGGATTCGAATTCATGAGCAGCGTGCCACCCGCCACCGCATTTGAGTCATTTTCGGAGCAAGAGAGACTATTTGAGGCACATTCCAAGGGAACCAGGATTGACCATTTCTTTGCCCAGCTAGGCCTGCTGTTCACAGGGGACAAAGAAGGCGGTTTCTTTGTCATGATTGGACGGCGAGCTTCCTAACACAAGGACATCTGTGAGCTAATCGCATGACTAGATTGAGAAATCTTGCTATCGGACTGTCCCTTATGTTGGCGTCCTTGCTCCTCCTTCTCCTCGGACTAGAGATTTTCCTACGCCTCACCATCAAAAATGAAGCAGACTTATATGCCAACCTCACCTATAGTCGGTCTCGGGACGCGGAATACTTTCAAAGAAGTTTCTTAACCCTCTACGCAGAGCAAGAGGATTGGAGACGCGGAATCTATGATCCTTATTTGGGTTGGGACTACAACATCGAAAACGGAAGGACACGGGGTGATCAAGTATACTCCCTGCTACCAGAAGAAGACAGCTTGAGGATAGTGGCCATTGGCGATTCTTTTGTGTTTGGTGCCCAGGTAAATGACAACGAGACATACCCATTCTACTTGGAATCACTGCTGGATAACACCGAAGTGCTGAACATGGGGGTTGTAGGATATGGCATAGACCAAGCGGTTCTAAAGTATTTAAAATACGGTTCAACTTACACGCCAGATCTTGTAATCCTTGGCACATATCCACACGATTACGTACGAACAGGTCTCTCTTTCTATGGCTTCAGCAAGCCAGTCTTTGAGTACAATGATAACAATGATAGTATTGAGCTCACAAACACCAGTATTCCACCTCCCCAAGAGGTATTCGACGAGCTGAAACGGAAACTTAGCCCGCCTGTGCTCTACTCCTATGCGTTCCTGGAAAACCTCGCGCTACGAGCTTATTGGAATCGCATAGACTCAGGGGCAAGAGAGCGTTACTTCAAAGAAATGGATAGAATCGTGGAGCACATTCTTGCCGAGCTGGTAGAGTCCACACAAATAACCAACACCAAGCTACTGATCGTGCAGGTACCCAGCGGGAGCAGTTTTGTAAATGAAGAGACCCTATCGGCAGCCAAGCGGGATGATACTCAAATCCATCTGCTGAACATATATGCAAAACTCGGGATCCCCTACGTAGACCTTCTGGAGGGGTTCACCGTTGGCTATTCAAGGGAAGAAGTATTCAACGACCTGTACATCTACAAAACCGATAGCACCAGGGGCCATTTCACGCCGGAAGGAAATCTGGAGGTCGCAAGAATTATCAAAAGTAAGCTGGAAGAGCTCCGGTGAAATCTCTTGACTTCCCGATGAGCAAGCCTGGTCGGATGATCTGGCCTAATCTATGATAACCCTGGCATATTCGGAGCGTTACAGCAATGCTTGAAAACCAGGACATCGTCTGCATCGCCCCCAACCCCTGGGACCAGACCTGGATGAGACGCCAGCAACTCATGTCTCGGTTTGCTGTAGGCAACAGGGTGCTATACGTTGAGCCGGCCAATCTGCTCCTTTCCGCCCTCCTCAGCCGCAAGGGTCTGGCCAGGCTGCTCAACGGGGCGCTATTCCTCCACCGAGACAGAAAACACCCCTTCATCCTGAGCCAATACCGCCTCCTACCATTTGAGGAGACAAGCCTGCATAAAGGGGTTGACCTGGTAAAGAAGATCAACGACTGGTTCTGCGTCACAATGCTCCAGAGGGCCCTGAAGAGGCTGGATTTCAACCGGCCCATCCTGTGGCTCTACTATACGCCCAGGAGAGAAGGCTTCATCGGAAAGTGCCATGAGAAGCTGGTGGTGTGCGACGTCTTTGATCGCTATTCGGCGTACCCCTACAACGCCAGCGATCCCTGGCTTAAAGATCTCACCGACCGGGAAGATGCGAATCTGATAGGGAAGGCTGACATCGTGTTCGCCAGCTCGGAGCCTCTCTTTAGCTACTGCCGCGAGTTCAACCAGAGGGTATATCTGGTCCTCAACGGCACCGATACCTCCCTCTTGAACCAGACCCCCACGGCACCAGAGGACATGGCACATATCCAGCACCCCGTCCTGGGTTACGTGGGGGCCATCTTCGACAAGCTGGATTTTGAAATACTGAGCCACACAGCAGAGAAGCATCCGGAATGGACTATCCTGATGATCGGGCCCTCAAATACCACCTCGGATGAAGCAGGGAAACTGCTCTCCACGCTGAGAGGGAAAAAGAACGTGCTCTTCCTGGGGAGCAAGCTCCAAGCCCAGTTGCCGGGATACTACGAGGCAATAGATGTCGCCTTGATGCCCTACAAACTCGATGAGCACACCGACCATATCTTCCCGCTCAAGATGTTTGAATACATGGCCTTCAGGAAGCCTATCGTCTCCACCGACATCCCCGCCGCCAGGCAGTTCGCGGACGTTATATCCATTGCCCATACTCGGGAGCAGTTCATTGACAGCGTTTCTATGTCGCTGTCTAATGACAACAGCCAGAGGACCCAGTGGGGATTTGAGATTGCACAGCAGAACTCGTGGGACAAAAGGGTAGAGGAACTATCTCAAGTCATCCAAGCCCGGCTTTATGACAAGACCATTGCCCACTGAGCAACTCGTGCTAATGAAAGACCACGCCTAGATTTTGAAGCTCAATGGACACCCCTACCACAATGAAGAAAGTCCTCGTCCTGGCCTATTACTTTCCTCCCACAGGTGGGGCGGGAGTATGGAGAACTCTCAAGTTCGTGAAGTATCTGCCCGCCTGGGGCTGGAAGCCCATGGTGGTCACACCCAGAAATCCGGACTACCCGTATCACGACCCATCGCTCCTCCAGGAGGTTCCGCTTGAGGCGGAGGTACATCGTGTTTCCAGCATCGAGTTGGGCAGGTGGTATCGCCGCCTTATGAAGAAACTCGCACTGCCCAGGCATAAAGATGCCGCCGCAGACCCCCAGCCCACCTCGCCCCAACCCCCGCGGCCCAAACATCCCTTCTTCCGCCTAGCCCGAGATCTGGTGTACAACTTCATCTTTGTTCCGGACTTCCACATCGGCTGGATACCCTTTGCCGTGGTCAGGGGACTGTCCCTGTTGAGACGGCACAACATAGACGTGGTATATGCCACGGGCAATCCCTTCAGTACCTTCCTCGCGGGCCTCTGGATCAGCCTCCTCAGTGGGAAGCCTCTGGTGTTGGACATGCGAGACCCGTGGGCTCTCAACCCCTACTATCCTCAGGACCGCTCCGGGGCTCTGCACCGCTTCTGGGAACGCCGCTGCATCTCCCGTGCCAGGCGAGTGCTCTTCGTCGGCGATGGGTTCTGCCAGGGATACCGTGAATACTATAGAGACATGCCCCAGGAGAAGTTCACCTTCATTACCCACGGATACGACTCGGATGACTTCCAGAGCCTGGTCCCCTGTAAGGGCGACCGCTTTACCATCTCCCACATAGGGACATTGACCTCCTTACGCACGCCAGACGCCCTCTTTCAGGCTGTACGAAAGCTATTAGGCGAGCAGCCGGAGCTGGAGGCACGTATCTGTATTCGTTTCGTGGGTGCCGAGAGCTACTACGCCAAGGAAGTCAGCCGTGCCCTGGGACTTCAGAAGGTAGTGGAAATCATACCCTACGTAGATCATCGAGCCAGCTTACAGTACATGCTCGACTCTCACGTCCTGCTACTTCTGTCTTACCATCTATCCAACCCCCTGTTGACCTCCATAACCGGGAAGGTGTATGAATACCTTGCCTCTGGAGTCCCCATTTTGGCCCTGACGCCGGAGGCAGGGGCAGCCTCTATGATTCGGGAGGCCAGGGCGGGGATGGTGGTAGATCCCGATGACCCCGTTGCCATCAAGGAGGCCCTGTTCCGCATGTATCAGGACTACGAGCGGGGCGAGGAAAGCTGTGCAACGGACATGGCCTATGTTCAGCGCTTCGACCGAAAAGTTCTGGCGGGCGAGCTTTCCAGCCTGCTTGATGAGGTTGCCGGCCATGAGTAGAGTCTTGCACCGCGCACTCAGCCGCAGCGGTAAGTACAGTTCTCCTTTGGTATCGGTGGAATGGCACATTCACTAAAGCTGCTTTTAGTAGCGGGGGCTAGGCCCAACTTCATGAAGATCGCCCCCATCATCCGGGCCATTCGCGCCTGGAACGCGACCGGTTCCTCAGGGAAGCGCACCCTGGAATACACCCTGCTGCACACGGGGCAGCACTACGACTATGAGATGTCGGCAGTTTTCTTCCAGGAGCTAGACCTCCCTGAGCCGGACGTTCACATGGAGGTAGGCTCTGCCAGCCATGGCGAGCAGACGGCCAGGGTACTCATGGGCATCGAGAAGCTGCTACAGGAACGGCCCCCAGACCTGGTGATGGTAGTGGGAGACGTGAACTCCACCCTGGCCGGAGCCCTGGCCGCTGTCAAACTTCACATACCCGTGGCCCATGTGGAGGCCGGGCTGCGCTCCTTTGACCGGCGCATGCCCGAGGAGATCAACCGTCTGCTCACCGACGCCATATCCGACTACCTCTTTACCACATCCGAGGAGGCAGCGGACAACCTGGCCAGAGAAGGCGTGCCTCGGGAGAAGGTGTTCTTCGTCGGTAACGTCATGATCGACAACCTGCGTTTCTTCCAGGCTAAACTCCCCAGCATGAACCGCCCTATGCCCTTCGGCCTGGGGGGGCGAGAGTACGTGCTGGCAACGCTGCACCGGCCCTCCAACGTCGATGTCCCCTCGGTGCTGCGGGGGCTTCTAGACGCCCTGGATGAGATCTCCGCTCGGGCTCCGGTGATATTCCCCGCCCACCCTCGGACCGCCAAAGCCATTGCTGACCTGGGGCTGCCCGTGATGGAAGCGGCGGACCTGGCCAAAGCCATTCCACACACCGGAGTACACATGACCAGACCCCTTGGCTACATCGACTTCCTTCACCTGATGATTCATGCTAAGCTGGTGCTCACAGATTCGGGAGGAGTGCAGGAGGAGACCACCGTGCTGGGTGTTCCATGTCTTACTCTTAGGGACGCCACAGAGCGCCCAGTAACAGTGAACGAGGGGACAAACAAGGTCATCGGGATCAGGCCCTCTACCATAGTGGAGGAGGCCCTGAAGGTTCTCAAGGCCGATGCCGGGGACAGGGAGGCGCTTTCACTCCCCAGAATGTGGGACGGCAGAGCCGCAGAGCGAATTGTCCAGATTCTTGCCCAACGTTGCGCCTCGGGCACGCTGAAACATCATGAACAAACCTCTAGTTAGCATTGTAGTCGTGACCCTTAATCGAAGGGAAGAGCTAACGGAGGCGGTCGAGTCACTGCGCTGGCAAACCTACAGTAACACTGAGATCATAGTCGTCGATAACGGTTCCAGCGATGGCACCCAGCAAATGGTGAAGGAAAGCTTCCCCGACGTGCGATTGGTGGAGTTGGATCGGAACACGGGGGCTTATCATGGCCGTAACGTAGGCGTGGATGCGTCAAGAGGTAAGCTCGTTTTCTTCCTGGACGATGATGCCACTCTTGAAAAAGAGGCAATAGCTGAAATAGTGGGCCGCTTTTCCAGAGAAGACCGACTTGGAGTGATTGTCTGCAAGCTCGTCTCAGCCGGCTCCCACGTGCTGGATATGGGCCCACACTTCAGTGCAGAAAGCGCTGAGAATGAATTCTACCTGGGTGACATGGCCCTTGAAGGAGCCACTGCGATAAGAAGAGATGTATTCGAATCTGTTGGGGGCTGGCCAGCCCACTATTTTCGTCAGTATGTGGGTAAAGACCTCAGCTATCGCATCATAGATGCCGGCTATCACATACTGTACTTCCCCAGGGCGACGGCCTTCCATAAGGAGAGCGCGCTGGGGAACATGTCCAGGAGCCAGATCGAAAAGCAGAAGATGTTCTATAAGATTAGAAATCAGCTGTGGATATCGTGGAAATATTTACCCCCTGCCCGCGCTGCACTGGAGAGCGTAGTAAAGATAACCTACCACTTTGGGGAAGCGCTCAAGATGCGGGCAGTCGGTCCTTACTTGAAGGGGCTGGGTGCTGCTGCCATATCCATGCCAAGGATAATCCTCAAGGAGCGGCGTCCGGTGAGCAGCAGCACAGTAGCCCAGATAGACTACATGGCCTACGGTGGAGTAATAACCCAAGCGGAGATGCTGGCATCGCTCCGTCCCATCCCCTTCAGGACCCTGCTATGGAGGAAACTCGTCACCCTTCTGTCCAGGGAGAGGAATAGAAGTCTATCTGAGAAACCGCGATGAAAGAGAAACCCACCTATCGAGAGCTGCTGGAGGAGTCTCTTCCGCATGAGTCCAGCCCCTTCTACCAGCAGAACGCGGACTACGCCTTCAGCGCCATTGAAAGGGGTAATGCTATCGCGGACGTTATGGAGCGTTATGCCCCTGTGCGCGGGAGTAGGATCCTTGACCTTGGCTGTGGCGAAGGTGGAGTCGCCATTGCCATTGCTCTCAGGGGTGGTGAGGTCACCGCGCTGGACGCCTCCCCAGCCCGAATCGAAAGAATGAAGGTCTGGGCTTCTGAGCACGGCGTAGATGTAAAGGGGGTAGCCGCCGACGCATTGGAGAACGGCCTGCCGGGAGGGCACTTCGACATCATTGTCTGCAACGATTTCATGGAGCACATAGACCGGCCACAGGCCCTTGCGTACGAAATAGACAGGCTGCTCAAAGATGGTGGCCACCTGTATCTCAGCAACCAGAACAGGCTTTCAATCTTCGGCTTTCTAAGAGACCCTCACCTGAGCCTTTTTGGTATAACCTGGATGCCCCGATGGCTGGCCAAGGTGTACGTGGAGAAGATACGCCGCCGAGCCAGGACATATACAGTCTTCACCATACCCACGCACGGATACCTGAAGAGAATATTCAGCAAAACGAGGGTCGAGCTAACGCCTATCCCTAGTGACACTCCGGCGGAGAAAATACTCAATCCTCATCTCATGAAACCAAGCGCAAAGAGGAGCCTTCTGCTGGGCGCCAAGAATCTGGGAATGACCAGGCTCGCCCTGTGGTTTCTTGGCTCCAGGTTCAACCAATTCTTCCTGGATATGCTGACCTATGTGGGGAAAAAGCAAGAGAGGAGATAGCGCCTAGTCGGTAATTGCTGAAGCAATTCATCACACATGGATTTCCCTGACCGAAGGGCACTCTTGCAACGAATCCTTATGAGCTATAAAGATGGTTTCGACGCAAATAGAGGGGCATGGAACGCCACAAAGGGACTCCTGTGGAGAATACTCTCCCTGGGAGGAGAGCGAAGCGGTGACCGAGCCTGGATGATTTACTCGCTGGCCAGGGCGTTCGTTGATGCCAACATCAAGAAGACATTTACGGCGGAATTGGAGGAGAGCTTTGTACGCAGGAGCGTGAAGAAAGGGCAAATCTGCATAGACGTCGGAGCCAACATTGGCAGTTTCACGCACCTGTTGTCAATGCTGGTCGGACTTACAGGCCAAGTACATAGCATCGAACCGACCCCCAGCGCGTTTGACGTCCTCTCCAAACGAGTCGCGTTGTTCCGCCTCAAAAACGTCCGGTGTCATCCGGTTGCATTGGGGGATTGTGAAGGCATTGGAGAGTTGGTGGGAGGCACCGGACGGCCTGGGGATAGAGCTTTCGCACACTTGAAGGCTTCGGCAGAGAATGAAGCTCCGGTGATTCAGAATATTCCACTGACCACATTAGATAGCCTTGTGGCAGACCAGAACATAGGGCACATCGAGTTTATCAAGTGCGACGTAGAGGGGTTCGAGCTAATGGTGTTCACGGGAGGACAGAATGTGCTCACACAGTACCGTCCAATTGTCCTGTGTGAAGTAGAAGATCGGTGGATGCGATACGGCTATACAACTGCTGATTTCTTCCTTCTTTTTCATACCCTGGGATATAGCTCTTTTGTCTGGCGCGAGGGAAGGCTATCCTCGGTCGATGGAGCGTTGCCATACGTGAACAACTACATATACATACCTCAGGAACGCGTGGATGCAGTCGTCAGTGAGCTACGCGGGTGAAGCGAGAGGGAACACAGGGTGATTCAACTTCTGGAGAGCACTACAGCTCGCGCGTTAGCGGTATCACATAGGGATTGGTGACCATGAAAGTAGCCCTTGTTGACCACTCCTCCTCTCTTATGATGTACGACCACTGTCTTGCTGAAGCCCTGGTGGCACAGGGCTGCGAGGTGCTCTTCCTGGGCAGCGACTACCTGTACAGCGACTTCGATCACCCTAGAAGCTACCAGACCCGAGACCACTTCTACAGGCGCACAAACCGATTGTTGAGGAAATGGAAAGCGTTGGAGAAGTTTCGCAAACCTATAAGGGTCATCGAGTACATCTTCGACATGATCAGCCTCGTAAGGCTGCTTAAGCGCTTCAAGCCAGACGCGATCCACTTCGAGACGCTGCCTCTACCCATAGTTGATTCATGGTTCATTCCGCGCTTCAAGCGAATCGCCAGGGTGGTGGTAACCGCGCACGATACATCCCCTAGAAATGAGTCGAGAGTCCAGTTCTGGGGATTCTTCAGGTGTCTCAGGCTATTTGATCACATCATCACACTAACCTCGTTTTCGAAGCACCAGGTCATCGCAAAGGCCGGAGTTCCAGATGAGAGGGTCACCGTTGTCCCACATGGGAATCGCATGCAGGGGCGCTTCTATGGCATGCCCAGCTCAAACAAGCTGGGAGAGCATAGCGATCTGAGTGCCAAAACGGGTGGCGCTGAAAAGGTAGTCCTGTTTTTCGGCGTGATCAAACCCTACAAGGGCCTGGACGTGCTCATTGCTGCGCTATCGAACTTGCCTGAAGATGTACTCCAGAAGTGCCGCCTCGTGATTGCCGGGATGCCATTCATGGATGTGGAGCCTTTACAGCGCCAGGCTGCTGAGCTGGGGGTAAACGAGCGGATTACCTGGGACCTTCGCTACATACCCGACGAAGAGGTCTGGTCATATTTTGCGGAAGCCGCAGTCGCTGTGTTCCCTTACCGTGAGATCGACCAGAGTGGTGCTTTCCACATAGCCATTGAGTTCGAGAAACCCCTCATAGCAACCGACATCGGCGGTTTCCCAGAGTTTGTGACCGACGGCGTAGACGGCTACCTTGTCCCAGCAGAGAATACAGTCGCCCTTGCCCATGCCCTGGAGCGTGTGCTGGCAGATGAGGAGCAAAGACACCAGATGTCTCTTGCTGTAGGCCGGCTGGCAGACAGCCTGTCCTGGGGCGTGATCTCACATAAAACCGTCTCTGTTTATAAGACTCCCTCAGTAGTATCATCCAGGGAGCAGAGATCAGACAGTGCGGTGGTCTAGCGTATGCCAGTTAATGAGATGGACATCCTGCCTACAGTATCTATAACAGGGGGATGTCAAATGGCCTGCCAGGTGCAGCATGAATTGGAAGTATAAGGCCCTGATACAACGCGGCTTCTCAATGGTGCCCCTGGGTGAGCATTTGAACCATCTCGCCCAGAGGCACGTGACGAAGAGCTTGCCTATCCCCGATGCCGCGTTTGCCCCTATTGTGTGTACTGCGAAGAGGCATCTCAATGCCGTGCAGTGCCGTCTCGCTCGACCACTTATAGAGGCCACGTTCTATGAGTTCGGCGCGGGCTGGGACCTGGCAATCCCTCTAGCGTTCTATGCGTTCGGAGTCAAACACCAGTTACTCGTTGACGTCCGACATGCGGTAAGACCTGCACTGGTGAATGACACCATACGCAAGTTCCAGGGGATTACACTCAATTTCTGCCTCCCCAACAAGCCTGAACGTCTCCTGGAGAGGGGTCGTAGTTTTCTCCCATCTCTGAAAGCCTCCTATGGCATAGAGTACAAAGCTCCCTGCGATGCGCGAGATACTGGGCTTGCTGCCAACTCCATCGACTGCATCACCTCGACGAGCACCCTTGAACACATTCCACCGCCGGACATCCCTGCTATATTGCGCGAGTGCCATCGGCTGTTGAGGGATGATGGTGTGATGAGCTTTCACATCGATTACGATGACCATTATTCCTATTTCGACAGTCATATCTCAAAGTACAACTTTCTTAGATACTCCAATAGACAGTGGACGATATTCAGCCCCAAGTTGCACTATCAGAATCGACTTCGGCACAGGGATTACCTGGACCTCTTTCGCGAAGCAGGATTTGAGACTATCGAGGAACGGCGTCAAGATGCCACGACGCTGGACCTGGAAACCATCGGAAAGCTCCGGCTCGATAACCGGTTCAGGGCATATAGCGCTGCAGAGCTGGCTGTCCACAATGCCTTTACCGTCCTTCGGAAATGAAATACTATCGATGACAATGCGTATGGCAGGGAGTGAGATGGACGAGTTGCCCGTAGTATCCGTCATAATGCCGTGCAGGAATGAAGAGCGATTCATTGGCATGTCCCTCGACTCTATTCTCGCCAGCGACTATCCGATGGACAAGCTTGAAATCCTGGTGGTGGACGGCATGAGCGATGACCGGACGAGATCTATCGTCCAGCAGTATGCCAACAAACACCCACTCATCCACCTCTATGATAACCCTCGGCGAATCGCTCCCGTCGCGCAGAACATAGGCATAGGCCATGCCAAAGGGGATGTCATAGTTATCCTGGATGCCCATGACACATATGCGCCCGACTACATATCCAAGTGTGTTGAACATATGTATGAATATGATGTTGACCACGTGGGTGGAATATGGAAGATTCTTCCCCGGGACAACACCTTCATCGCAAAGACAATCGTTCGCGCTATGTCCCATCCCTTTGGCGTGGGAAATGCGCACTACCGAACTAAAAAGATCAGTGAACCTATGTTCACCGATGCAGCCGCGTTTGGTTGCTACAGGAAAGAGGTCTTCCAGCAGTTCGGATTGTTCGATGAAAACCTGGCCAGGAGCTACGACTTTGAGCTTAACTCCCGGCTGAAAAAAGCGGGACGTGGGATACTCCTGGTTCCCGATGCCGTCGTCTATTACTACGCGCGTTCCACTCTAGTGGGATTCATCAAGCATAGCTTTACCAATGGGTTCTGGGTTACGTACCCGCTGAGGTTTGGTAAAAGAGCTTTTTCGGCTAGGCACCTGGTGCCTCTGGGTTTTGTGGCGGGGCTTCTCGGCTCGGCAGCACTGGCCCCGGTATGGAGTGCGGGGTGGTGGATGCTGGGGGGGATTGGAGGAGCGCATGCATTGGCAAATGTAGTGGCTTCAGCGCAGGTAGCTACCCAAGAGCGAGATGTCCGGTATCTCTTGCTCCTGCCGGTAGTATTCGCTGGAGCACACCTGGCATACGGCCTCGGTAGCTTATGGGGACTCGCCAAAGTCCTGGCGACAACGATGTCCCGACCGTTTACGAAGAACGAGGCAAAATCAGCATGATGAGAAACTCCAGTTCAGTAGAAGAAGAGCTTGAGCACGTCCTCTGCAATCTGTGCGGCGGCGACGATACGAAGCTGTTACTTACGGAACAGGGCAGCCCAATAGTGGAATGCCGAAGATGTTCCCTCGTCTACGTGAACCCGCGTCTGACAATGCAGAGTAGGGATAGATACTATCGCGAACTGCAATCGGTCCCAATAGACGAAGTCTCACCTCTTCTTCCTGATCCCGAGTTTGCCCATGCCAGCGCCATGGCAGAGTACTGGGGGAAAATCGACCGTAACACCTTGAAAGAGTATATCCTGGCCTTTCAGCGGGGTCTCTTGACCCAGATCTCTGCAATGGTTCCTCCAGGACGACTCCTGGACGTTGGATGTGGCTGGGGATACTTCCTCCTGATGGCGAAAGAGGAGTTTGGATATGAAGTTCACGGTGTTGATCCCTCGAAAAAGCTGGCTGAGGTGTGTAGGGATCAGCGCGGCCTGGAGAATGTGGTCCAGGGTTCCATCGAGGAGATTGAAGTACAACAGGGATTCTTCGATGTAGTTACCCTCATGGACGTCTTGGAGCATCTGGCCGACCCCGGTTGCGTATTACAGAAAATCAATACCATGCTCCGGCCAGGAGGAGCCGTATTCATCAAAGTCCCCAACGTGGCCTACTTGAAAATCAAGGCCAGGGTGTTTTCCAGCAAGTTCATTATGGGAAGATTGAACGCTCTGCCCGATGTCGAAGTCATGCACCCTCGAGAACACCTTTACAACTTCAGCCCAAAGACCTTACGTGCGTTACTTTCCAAGCACGGCTTCGAGGGAATGAGATTCAGCTACTATGGCGGAGGCCTGACTGGGTCTGGGCAGCGAGACCGGATGCTTGGAGCGTACTCGGCCCTGGCACGACTGACCGACGTTCTTTCAATGGGGCGTGCTAAAATTCAACCTAACATGGGCGTCTTCGCCCGCAAACCCAGCTAATGATGAGTGGAAGCACAGAAGCTATCCCAGGTCGGACAGCAAACTCTGGGATCAAGGAAGGAGCGTAGTGAGAGTACTGATCACGGGTATAACGGGGTTCGTCGGGAGTCACCTTGCAGAGTACGCCCTCGCGAAGGGCGCGGAGGTGTGGGGGACCATACGTGGACGAAGCAGGCTCGACAACATCATTCACATCGCTCCTTCCCTAAATCTCATCGACTCTGACCTGCGAGATGCCAGCTCTGTGAACAACCTCGTTGACCAGGCGAAACCGGAGCTAATCTTCCATCTGGCCGCTCAGAGCTTCGTCCAGAGCTCGTTTAGCGCTCCTGCGGAGACCCTGAGCAACAATATCTTGAGTGAGCTGAACATTCTTGAAGCAATGCGACGAGCCAATCTGCGTGTGCCATGTCTCATCGCAGGCTCAAGCGAAGAGTATGGCCTTATCGATGTCGAGCATCTGCCTATTGACGAGGATTGTCCCTTGCGACCCCTGAGTCCCTATGGCGTAAGCAAGGTTGCCCAGGACCTCCTGGCATTTCAGTACCACAAAAGCTACGGGCTTCACATGATCCGCACACGCTCCTTCAACCACACCGGCCCCAGGCGAGGCGACGTGTTTGTAACGTCAAACTTCGCCAAGCAGATCGCAGAGATAGAGGCGGGAACGCGTCAACCGGTCATTCAGGTTGGTAACCTGGACGCTGAGAGAGATTGGACAGACGTGCGGGACATCGTAGAGGCATACTGGCTGGCGGTTGAGCGGGGGGAGCCGGGTGATGTCTACAATATCTGCCAGGGAGAGGCCTGGAAAATCAGCAAAATGCTGGACTATCTGATTTCCATATCTTCAGTGACCAATACAAAGGTCGAAACAGACCCCAGACGACTTCGCCCATCGGATGTTCCCATCCTCGTGGGGGACAGCACCAAGTTCCGTCGCAAAACAGGGTGGGAACCCAAGATTCCTCTGGAGCAAACCTTCAGAGACCTACTGGATTACTGGCGTCAGCAGGTCTAGAAGCTGTTTCAAAAGCCCTGGAAGGCTTTTGAAACAAAGCTGCCCCACACCACAGGAGGTGAGGTGGCCCTATTGCAAAACGGAGTTTTGAAATGGCCTCTAGTTTCCTATCCTGAAGGCCCAGGAAATCATCTTGGAAGCAGTGCCCATCCCGGCAATCGTAAGCGATGCAAAAGCCGGGCCTGGAAGGTCCTCCTCTGATGAGACCGCCTCAACATTGACGCTTCCTTTTTCACCGTCCTAAACAGTGCGTGCGTTGGACCAACCCTACGAGATTGCACACGATTGAGTATTGTGTATTATTGGAGCACACCCTCATCTGTTTCGAAAGGAGCCCAACTATGCCTACATTCGACTTACAAGTTGATCTGTCCGCGGTTCTGAGCAATGTTGGCACCATTGTCCTGATACTGGCGCTGGCATTCTTTGCCCGGTTTTTGCTCAGGCACTTCGTCCGACGCCTCATAACCATGCGGATCCCGAAAGTACACGAGGAGACTCAGAACCAGTTGGCCGCACGTTCAGAGACCCTGAGCATGGCCGTTACCCGTACCGGCACCTTTTTTGTATCTGTAATCACCTTCCTGATGATACTGGGGCAACTGGGAGTGAACCTTGGGCCAATCATGGCTAGTGTGGGACTGGCCTCTCTGGCCATAGGCTTCGCCGCTCAGAACATAGTCCGTGACTACCTGCACGGTTTCTTCATTCTCATGGAGGATTGGTACAGGGTTGGAGAAGTGGCAAATGTGGCCGGGATAGGTGGCCTTGTGGTGCAGATGAGCCTCAGACGCACAGTTCTCAGGGACCTGAACGGTACTGTGCATAGCATTCCCAATAGTAAGATCGAGCTCGCCAGCAATCTAACACGGGAGTGGGCCAGGATAAACCTGGATGTGTCTGTTGCCTACGGCGAGAATCTCGACCACGTATTTCGCGTAATCAACGAAGTAGGGGAGCAGATGAAGGCCGACCCTGTCATAGGGGCCGATCTAATCACAACGCCTCATGTGGAACGCGTGAATAACTTCGGTGACTCTGGAATCGAGATCAAGATCCTGGCCGACACCAAACCCATGAGACAATGGGCGCTGACAGGTGCTCTGAGGAAGCTGCTGAAAGAGCGGTTCGATGAGGAAGGTATTGAGATTCCCTGGCCGCATACCAAGGTCTACTTCGGAAACTCACCCCAGGACGTGGCTAACATCTCTGCCAGCTAGCGGCAAAGTGCGGTCTGTGCCGGGGACGTATCAACGATTCCTGGAGTCTGGGATCGGGAATGGCTTGGAGTTAGAATCTCTGTAGACTGTGTGCACAGCAAGCTGGAATGGCCCGATCCCGAGCCACGCCGCGCCACGGTTGGGATGCAGGTAAGCAAAACAGGAGGTGCCAGATGTCATTCAAAGCCTACTACTTGAGTCCAGACGGGACTTTGAGCCGTGACATGGACAAACAGCAAATTGAAGAAGCCTTCGCCTCCAAAGAAGGTCTCCTGTGGGTTGATGTTGGCGGTACTACCGAACAAGACGGTGACTTCTTGCTTGAGGTGTTCCATTTTCACCCCCTCGCGGTGGATGACTGTGTGAGCACACGCATCAACCCCCCAAAGGTAGATGACTTTGGTGACCACCTGTTCATCATATGTCACGGGATTAACTACGGCTCTCAAGGTGAACTGGTTGAAGTCGCGGAACTGGGGCTTTTCGTGGGAAGCCATTACGTTGTGAGTAACCACAACTTCCCACTGATCAGCGTTGATTCCGTTTCACGACTGGTCGAAGGGGACGGCAGCTCCATGAGGCATGGGGCACAATTCCTCGCTCATGAGATCTTGGACACCCTGGTTGCCCTTACCTTGCCAACCATCGACAAGATGGCAGAGGTCGCTTCTGCCATCGAAGAAGAAGCGATCCTGAACCCACAGCATGAAACACTGGATGTCACCCTGAGGCTAAAACGTTCGGCATTGAGGATACACCGGACAATGGCACCTCAGAGAGAAGTCATGAATAGACTGAGCAGGGGCGACTACAGTGTGATAAGCGAGAATGCCCGTATATTCTATCGAAATGTTTATGACAACATAATCCGAATAGAGTACCTCAACCAGTCCCTCATAGAACGGGCAGACACAGCGTTGTCTCTTTACCTGTCTGCCGTGGCGAATCGCCAGAATGAGACAATGAGAGTGCTTTCGATTGTAGCCTGTGTTTTCATGCCGCTCTCTCTGTTGGCCGGAATCTACGGCATGAACTTCGAGAACATGCCCGAGCTGAAGTGGCCGTGGGCCTATTTCGTGGTGCTGGGCACTATGGTAACAGTTGCCGGCGGAGTCCTCTGGACGTTCTGGGCAAAGAGGTGGGTATCAGCAGGAAGGAAGAGGGTTTCCCGTGCCGCGGCTTTCGCAGTTGACATGGAACATTTGCTGGGGATAGCCAACAATCTACGCAAGCGGCATCGCTAGTGACCCCTTCGGCGCCAAGTCCCTTTAACCATCGGATTTCCCAGGTGCAACAATACATTGGCCTGGCCTTGGAAGCTTCCAGGTGGTGTGAGACGGTCGAAGTCTTGTCTTGAGCAGATAGCGGCCAATCACCGTAGGCGTTCTCCGGTGGTGTAGCACACACGGTTCTCGCGGTCTTCAATGGGCCGCTGTCGCGTTATAATGTCCAACAGCATTGCAAAAAGGAGACCGTCAGATGGGCCGCAAACAAAACATACCATCGTGGCAAACCTGGGGAGGGGCTGGGAAGCTGGCCCTGATAGCCATCTGTTTTACCCTCCTTGTAGTGTTTGCCGCCGAGAACTTCGTCGTGGTGGAGGTGCGCCTTATCGCCTTTAGTCTGGAAACGCGCCTGGTGTGGGCAGTGCTCTTGGCGGCAGCCCTGGGCTTCTCCGTGGGACTATTGACGGCTCGGTTCAGGAGCTGACTAGGACCTAATGTTTTGCAAGGTTCCTTAGGGAGGTTTCGCCCCGCTGCTGTGCTCCAAGCAGTTGCATGATTGCAAGATTATCCGTGACGATTCCGTCCACACCATACTCAACTAGCTCGTTCATTCGCAAGGGGTCGTTAACGGTCCATGCAAAAACAATCAGCCCCTTCTCCTTGAGGAGCCAGACGGAGTCCGCACTAAGCAGGGCATGGTCTACAGAGACGCCATCAATTATTCTCAACAACTCCTGATCGTCATGTGAGTCGTGCAGGTCGCTGCTATCTGAGACGCTCAACATGCGTATGATCTGTGACTGCCGTTCAGAGAATGTGGCCAGAAACTCCGGTTTGTCCGAGACTACTATGATTTCGCTTCTCGCTCTTCGCTCATCGGCAAGGAAAGCAAGAAGCTTGTCGACCATCTCGGCTGACGGCCTTTTGAGATCGAGCTTTATCACCTCAGCTTGGGCAGCAGCGCCCCAGACCTCTGCGAGAGTGGGGCCACGAAAAAACCGATCGCCGAAGAAACGAAACGGCGACCAGTGAGCAGCGTGGAGCTGCCCACCCACCAGTACCACGTCGATCTCAATAATGTCAGCATCATAAGCCAACGCCTTCACTGCGGCGCTAATCGTGTTGCCCGAGTTATGGGCAGCCCCGAAAACCTCCATGTAGTCCTCCAGGAGGTCAACTTGCACTTGCTCGTAGAACTGCACGGGGTCGCCACCGCTAGTGTACCCAGCGGCCTCGCTCTCAAAAGTAACCAAAACAACAACGGCCACCACATTGGCCAATATGACCAGGATTGATATCAGCCCAATCCCCAGTCGCACTGCCTGTGGCATAACCTTGAAAAGCCGGCCCAACAAGTTTGAGTTCAATGACGTTAAACGCATCCACAGAGACTTTACCCTCTAGTTTAGTCTGAACCATTCACATCATCAATACATATGCTGTGCCCTCTGAACAGATTAGTGGCATGAACGGAACATCACATAAAGAGGTACGTGATTCCTACACGTACCTCTTTCTCGGCGCCTAGCGCTACGATATCATTCTATTTACTATGCGCCGCATAGTTAGGCCAATTGGAACCCCCTGTGATCTACTTGATCAGCCCTGCACCTTAGAGGATATCTAGCCCGAATCGCATCTATCGGAGACACCCTGCAAAATCCGTTCCACGCGGGCATCGGCAGGCATCATACCAGTATGAGACCTCTCCCTCCCTGTAATCCCTTCTCTCAGGGTAGGGATCAAGCAGCGCAGTAGCGTTCCCTTCGGGCCATACGTGATGTCCCAGCCTCCAGGTCCAGCAGGCCCAAGCGATACGCTAGCACCACCGCGTGGGTCCTGTCGTTAGCGTATAGCTTGTCTAGGATATGAGTCATGTGGTTCTTTATCGTCTGATCGCTGACGTGGAGCTGCGCCGCTATCTCCTTATTGGACATCCCTTCGGCTACCCCGCCCAGGATTTCCACCTGCCGGTCACTGAGGCCGCAGGTTTTGGCGTGCCTCAAGGTAGTGCCGTCGCTGTCCTGGGCAATGTCCAGTGCCCGTGAAGCGCGATGAGTCTCCTTTGGCTTCAACGTCTCCAGAATATCGGCAAGCTGGGCTGCCACCTTCCCCAGCATATGCTGGTCAAGGGGCATATACTCACTGGTGAGACCCACTCCCAAAGACACCGGGGCATCAACCGCATGTTCATCCAGTCTGTCTTGCACCTCATTCATTGCTAACTTCCCTCTCTCTCTGTATCTAGGTTGCCAAGCGATCTAAGCTATCTCTACAGACAGGAAGGCAGGCATTCCTTAGCGGCCCTTCTATCTCGACAAACTTGTGCTCTTCCCAGATACTCCTCACAGATTCAGTGTAAGCCGAGGATGGTAAAGAAACCGTAAACAGAGAGTGTTGGATTGGAAACATTCGGTAAAGACTCCAGGACTTTCGGTAAAGACCCCAGGACTTTCGGTAAAGACTCCATTATCAAAATAACAGGAAGAGCATACGAAAGTCGAGCGTATTGCTACCTGATTAGCATAGGTAGGGGTACCCAATTCGATAGGAGCCAATCTCAGAAGTTGTGGAAATTGGGTGGTGGGGGTAGAAGCGGAGGCGTACTCTTCCAGCCAGAGAGCAAACGACCCGCCGAAGGTGGGAGACTGGAGGGTACGCTATGGCGAGAGGACACCACGACGAACAACAACGGAGTGACGGTACCGAGGTGCAGGATGCCTCGGAGCAAGCGAGGGACTTCTACCAGAAAGGCGTCGAGGCCGGCGAGTGTGCCTTGGGGGGTCTCACCTCTTCACCGAGGACGTGGGCCACTTCTGGGGCATCCTGGAGAACCCGGCCCTACAATGCGGGCCAGGGAGGGGCTGGCGGACTGCCTGTGGAACCTGGGCCAGCGGGAGGAGGCCATCCGCCACTACCGGGAGATGCTGCGGCTGAACCCCAACGGTAACCAGGGCATCCGGTACCGGCTCCTCTTCTGTCTTCTGGAGATTGGGGATACCTTGGCAGGAGAGATGCTCCTGAAGGAATACGAGGAAGAGGGAACTGCAACCTGGCTCTACACGCGAGCGCTGGTCACGTGTGTCCGGGAGGGTGACAGTCCAGCCGCGAGGCACGTGCCACAAGGAGCCTTGGAGCAGAACCGACAAGTGGTCCCCTATCTCGCAGGCCGTAGACGGCTTCACAGACAGCTCCCTGAGTACGTGGGAATAGGAGACAGGGACGAGGCAATAGGGTACGTTGCCGAATTCGGTGAACTCTGGACGAGGACGCCGGGGGCTCTGTAGTGGGTTGTCTCGGCCTCCCATAGTGAGCAGTGAGATACCACGGGGAGCCAGCGGCTATTACTGGGTCTCTCATGGTAAAGACATGCCTGGAGGGGAATTTCCACAACCCCGATGTATTATCCGTAAATATCCGACAGTCAGGCTCCTTTCGTGAGGGGTGTGTGTAGTCCAAGGCCGAGGTGAGGCCGGTGGTAATGATACCGCTCCAAGAACATTTCTGCAGCCTCCTGGCAGGAAGGCAGGTCCGCA
>JBDRIA010000008.1:0-44049 GCA_043816345.1 Chloroflexota bacterium | reverse complement strand
AGGTGCTCGAAACAGCAATCTACCACTACCTTGACCTCACCAACGAAAACCCCAAGCCATTCGTCTGGACCAAGACCGCCGACGAGATTCTAGCCAACGTCTCTCGCTTTTGCCTACGAACTTCAAGGACAGGACACTAGTACTTGATTGCATAAGTCTGCGTAACATCCAAAGATTCTTCGCTGTGCTCAGAATGACATCCAACTATCCTGTCACCCTGAGCGAAGCGAAGGGTCTCACCTTCAACCAAGAAGTGACGCCTATTGCTGCAACCAGGTACTAGAAGGCCCCGTCCACCAGGGATTGATGGCGTTGGGGATTGCCGTTACACTCGATCTTGTAGGGGGCGATATTTGGTTGGGACTCAGAGAGTTTAGCATGGAGTATTTTGGTCATGGTGGTGGGGAAGGTCGCTACAGAAGAGGCCTCCGGGGCATAGACCCCTCGCAGCCTCCCGTGCCCATCACGGCGGCTACAATCCGTCGAGTGCTCCGCTACTTCCTGCCGTACAAGGCCAAGGCAGCCATCATACTTCTGTGCATCCTGGCTTCTGCCATCATTGGCCTGTTGCCGCCCCTCTTTATACTTGCCATCATAGACCGGGCCATACCGGACAAAGACCTGTCCTTCCTCAGTGTCCTGGCTCTTGGGATGGTCCTCGCCTCCCTGGTCACGGGGTTCATTGGCGTGGCACAGAACTACCTGAGCAACCTGATAGGCCAGGGAGTGATGTACGACCTGCGGAACCATCTCTACCGGCACCTTCAGAGCCTTCACCTGGGCTTCTTCATCAACGTGCGCACCGGTGAGACCATCACTCGCCTTAATAGCGATGTGGCAGGGATACAGAACGTGGTGACGGGAACCCTGGTGAGCATAGTCTCCAATGTCGTCATACTGACCACCACCCTGGTCATGATATTCTACCTGAGCTGGCCGCTGGCCCTCGCCTCGGTGTTCATACTGCCCCTCTTCATAATTCCCACCCGCAGAGTAGGGCGAATCCGCCAGGACTTGACCAGGAGTATCCAGGAGCGGCGGGCGGACCTGACCCACATCCTCCAGGAGACCCTCAACATGGGTGGGTACATCCTGATGAAAATCTTCGGCCAGGAGCAGGGGGAGCGGGAGAAGTTCAGGGAGAAGAACCAGGAGGTCATGCGACTCCAGGTCCGCCAAGCCCTAGTGGGGCGGTGGTACTTCATGATTCTGGGACTCTTTGGCACCCTGGGGCCTGCCCTCATCTACTGGCTGGGAGGATGGCTGGTGTTGCGGGACGCCATGACCATTGGCACGGTGGTGGCCTTCGTGGCCTATCTGAGCCGGCTGTACGGGCCTGCCTCTTCCCTGGCCAGCGTCCACGTAGACGTCACCGCTTCACTGGCTCTTTTCGACCGCATCTTCCAGTATCTGGACATAGCCTCGGAGATAGCCGACGCCCCCAACGCCAGCATATTGCCTCGGGTGAAGGGCCGAGTGGAGTTCCAGGACGTCTCCTTCCACTATCGGGAGGGGCACCCGGTGCTGGAGGGCATTTCCTTTACCGTTGAGCCAGGGCAGACCGTGGCCCTGGTGGGGCCCAGCGGCGCCGGCAAGACCACCATTACCTACCTGGTGCCCCGTTTCTACGATCCTACATCAGGGCGCATCCTCCTGGACGGCCAGGACATCCGAAACGTAACCCTCTCTACCTTGCGAAAGCAGATAGGGATAGTGACTCAGGACACCTTTGTCTATCACGACAGTGTCAGGTACAACCTTCTCTATGCCCGTCCAGATGCCACCCAGGAAGAGTTGGAGCAAGCCTGCCGGGATGCTCAGCTCTACGATGCCATTATGGACATGCCCTGGGGCTTCGATACCATCGTGGGTGAGCGTGGCTACCGCCTGTCCGGGGGCGAGAGGCAGAGGCTTGCCATCGCCAGGGTCATCCTGGAGAACTCCCGTCTCATCATCCTGGACGAAGCCACCTCTTCCCTGGACTCGGTCTCGGAGCGCCTCATCCAGCGTGCCCTGGAGCCTCTGCTCAGGGATCGAACAGCCCTGGTAATAGCCCATCGCCTCTCCACCATCCTCAAGGCCGACCAGATTCTGGTCATAAACCGGGGCCGTATAGCGGAGCGGGGGAGCCACCATGAGCTACTTGAGAAAGGCACCTTCTACTCCCAGCTTTACCGGGCCCAGTTTCGCGACGAGGAGGAGCTATCCGCATCCCTGTGATGCTCCAGGCGCTTCCTGCACCACGTGCAGCCACACCTCGCAAGAAGTACAGCGCCATGAGGCTTGTGTTTGCAGCGGCACTTTGCCTGGTCGCTGTTGGCGTTGTGGCCTCGGCTTGCGATGGTAATGGCTTGGAAGCCCAGCCCACGCCTGTGGCTACTCCTACAGACATTCCTGAGCTTACTCCGACCATCTCGCCTGCGCCCTCGCCGTCCGCGACAGGCTTAGCTACTGAGGTTGCTACGCCTTCCATTCTTCAGACGGATGACTTCATGCCGCCCGACCCTGTATCGGGAGTCGGGGATGTTCGGGAGACGCTAGTCCAGAGACACCGTTTCCAGCTAGAGGTGGCCCACACCCCATCGGAGCGTGCTCATGGCCTCATGGAACGCGCGAGTCTTCCTGAAGATGCGGCTATGCTCTTCGTATTCGAGGGGGAGGAGTATCTGAGTTTCTGGATGAAAAACACCCTGATTCCCCTGGACATACTCTTTCTGAATGCGCAGGGCGTTGTGGTGGATGTCCAGACCATGCACACCCAGATAGGTGTCCCGGATGGCGCTCTGAAAGTCTATCGCTCCGCTCGACCCGCTCGCTTCGCCCTGGAGATGAACGCCGGCCTGGCCGAGGCCCTGGGAATTGTGCCGGGGGTACAGGTCCTTTTCCGCTGAACGCGTGGCAATCTCCTGTGTCCCGATGCATCGGGACACCACGAAGGATGAAAGCAAAGCCGCTCCGCTCGTGGTGAGGTTGCTTATTGGAGACGGGGGCTAACTGTCTGGGTTATGATCTGAGAGCCATCAGCTTGTGACCTAGCGAACACCCCCGGTTCTGCGATTAAACGTACTGATATGTGGAGGATTTGTAGTCCCCGTTCTTATGCACGCTTCCCAATGGCCCTGTCGCCGGAGGGAGTACTTATGCTGAGGCATGAGGCAACTAGGGAGTATATCAAAACTATGTACAAGGCGAATCCGAGATAAAATACGAGGTAGCCGACCCATATTGGATGCAGGCGATTGCCTATTAGGTTGCTAAACTCCTGCAGCCACGTAATGGCGAAGGCGGCAGTAATTCCGAGCCAATATGCCCCTTTCAACGATAACTCAATGCGGTGCATTACCCCATTTAGGAGTTGTGGCCGCAAACCATACAGTACGTATAAGAGCGAGATCAACATGCACAGTAGTGCTAGTCCAAGATAAAGACCTTCGGGCAGTGTCAATCTCATAACTGGACGCCAATCCTCCCAGGTAAGGTCGAATCTAAAGGCCTGGGCCGCTTCGCTGGCGTAACCCTGAATTGCCACAAGGCCAATAATGAACCAAGCTATTCCCTTTTCTATCTTCGCTTGAGCTACAATCATTCTGCCCCCCTATCAGAACCGGATTTCGTTACATTGTACAGCCTGAGACATAGGGGTCTAAGTTCCAGCGAATAGAATCTTCTGGAATTCGTGTTGTCTAATTGTGGCATGAACCATACGCCGCTATAATGAGGCCACCACAGGTCAAATCTCACACTACGCGGGAACGCGACGAGGCTCGTAATCGGTGGTATACGTGGGACGAGTTCAACCAGCATCAGATCCTGCATCCAACTGGGAAGAGTAAATGGTAACAGATAGAGATCTGGGTAGGATGGGTGGTCATCCTCCCAATTGTAGTTGTGAAGCATGTAGTGCTAGGAGGCTAGGCCATGCACCCAAGCCCTTTAACAGGGGCGAAGGACCAGGTAAGGAACATCCTGTTGATTGTGACTGTAATGTTTGCAAGCTGCTGAGGGACGCGAAGCTGGGAATGCTATCCTCTGAGGAGTTAAAGCCCGAAAGAGGAAATCCAAGTAGGATGACTATTTGGGAGAAAGAGACGAGGGAGCGTAGGAAGTTGGGGGAGAGACGTCAAAGAGCCGGAAGGCGTTGGCTTGGTCGGGGACTAGCGTCGTTAGTACTGCTAGTAGTTGGTTATGTTTCTTTCGAGGCGTATTCTATATATGCTAGAATGGACGAGTTACCTAGCCCTGAGGTAGTTTTGGAAGCTGTCTTGGATAGGAAAGATTCCGTAACAAAGTGGGTAGGGAATCTTGGAGTGGAACTTACCTCATACCGTGGTGCAGGTCTACCTTCTGCTTTAGTAGAGTACAATCTTCTGGTTTCTCGTCAAGATTCCCTCAGCGACAGAAATGTTGCAATAGGTGATAGAGTCAGTGAAATCTACACTCTCTATCAGAGAGATTATGGCCAGCTACCATCTTTATTGTTAGGTCTTAGTACACCTACAGAGGTCTGTAGTTTGTACGGTAGACGCAATGTCGATAGTAAGATTGCTGGATGGTGCGATGAGCTAGACAAACTAGATAGGGAACTCACCGCAAATAATAATGAGCAATCGGAGATAGAACATAAGAGAGTTAACTTATTACGGGGTTTAGTGTCGCTGTGTCAACAGCTAGGAGGAACGACTGTTATCGGCGACGATATCATGGGGTTAGCCTGTTCAGGTGGGGGCGGGAAGATAATTCCGTGGGACACTTCGACGCCTACGCCTTGACCGACTGCGTGTAATAACAACCATGGTTGTTAGACCCCACAAGCACAGGAGCCGACCCTCTCACACTCTTCGAGACGTAGGGGCAGGTTTCAAACCTGCCCCTACAGGGTTAGCGGGTGCAGCGGTGATTACTCTTCATCCTGAGCAGGTAGTCTGCCCAGCTTCTTTTCCACCCCTGCTATTATCTCCCTGGTGTGCTCTATCATATCGGGGCTTACAGAGACGGAGGTTATTCCCCACTGGACCAGCTTTTCCGTGAGGTCAGGGTAGAAGGATGGTGCCTGGCCGCAGATGGAAGAGGTAATACCCTTGTCCCGAGCAGTGGTTACCGCCCTCTCCAGAGCCCACAGCACCGCGGGATGCCGCTCGTCGAAGAGGTTGGCCAGCTTCTCGTTATCCCTGTCCACTCCCAGAATGAGCTGGGTGAGGTCGTTGGATCCGATGGAGATGCCGTCTATGCCCACATCTATGAATTGCTCCATCAGGATGATATTGGAAGGCAGCTCGGTCATCATCCACAGCTTCAGTCCGTCCTCTCTGCTTAACCCCTGGGAGGCCAGCACCTCTTTCACCTGCGTCATCTCCTCTGGCGTGCGTACATAGGGTATCATCACGTAGAGGTTGTCATACTGCTGGAGAACCTTCTTGATAGCCGCCACCTCCAGGTTCAGGGCATCCTGCTCTCGCACGTATCGGGAAGCACCCCTGTAGCCCAGCATGGGGTTTTCCTCTTCCCCTTCGTAGTATTGCCCTCCCTCCAGGTGGCGATACTCATTGGTCTTGAAGTCGGTGGTGCGGTAAACCACAGGGCGTGGGTAGAAGGGTGCGCAGAACTTCTCCAGGCTGGTGGCCAGCTTGTCTGTCCACTCCTGCCCTCGGCCCTGATGGAGGGCGTACAGGGGGTGCACACCTATGGAGTTACGGATGATGAACTCCGCTCGGAGAAGGCCCACGCCATCCACTTGCCTTGCAGCTACTGCTTCGGCCAGATCGGGGTCGGCCAGGTTGACGTATACCCGAGTGGCGGTATTTATCCTTTGTTTGGGCAGTACCTCTATGCTCCGCTTCAGGTCCAGGTAGCCCTGATAGACCAGGCCCTGGGCGCCGTCTATAGTGACTTCCTGGCCCTGGTGAAGGACTCGAGTGGCCGTCTCTGTGCCCACTATGCAGGGTACGCCCAACTCCCTGCTGACGATGGCCGCGTGGCAGGTGCGGCCTCCCTTATCGGTGACTATGCCGGCGACTTTCTTCATCGCCGGCACAAAGTCGGGAGTGGTCATCTCCGTGACCAGGATGTCCCCCTCCTCCACCAGGTCTAGGACCGTGGCGTCCTTGATGATCTTTACGGGGCCTGAACCTATGCCCGGGCTGGCACCGGAACCAGAGACCAGGACCTCGGTGTTGATTTCTATCAGGGTATCCTTGAACACATCGGGGACATTTCCCAGTGTAGTTATGGGACGGCTCTGAAGGATGTAGAGATGTCCGTTCTCCTGGGCCCATTCAATGTCCTGGGGAAAGCCGTAGAGTTCCTCGATCCTTTTCCCGATTTGAGCCAGGGCGATGACCTGGTCGTCGGACAGTTTCTTGACTTGGCGCTCTGCCGGGGGCACCTTCACCCAGTTATTGGCATCCTCGGAGGCCGAGCCCGCCACCTGATTGCGGACCAGCATCCAATCTTGAGGTGCCACCTGGTTGTGCTGAACGCGCATCTCATCTTTGTCTAAAAGGTAAAAGTCCGGCGTGACGTTCCCTGACACTATGGCCTCACCGAGGCCGAAAACGGCCTCGATGGTCATCTTTTGGTGGTTATTGGTAATGGGGTCTACGGTGAAGATTACCCCGGAGACCTGGGACTGGATCATGCGCTGCACTACCACAGCGATGGCCACCTTCAGATGTTCGAAGCCGTGCTTTGACCTGTAGAATATGGCCCTGGACTCGTACAAGGAGGCCCAGCAGTCCTGCACCGCCTGCACCACACTGTCCCCCCCTACGATGTTAAGATAAGTGCTTTGCTGGCCGGCGAAGGAGGCGTCAGGCAGGTCCTCGGCTGTGGCTGAAGAGCGTACAGCCACCGGCCCTTCTCCCAGCAAGTGATAAGCCTCCCTGATCTCCCGGGCTATCTCTTGAGGCATGAACGCGCTCCCAATAGCGTCCTTTATCCTCTGAGACGCTTGAGCCAGGGACTGAGGATCATCGGGGTCCAGGTTCTTCAGGTAATCTCGAATAACATTCTCGAGATTGGCGGCCTCCAAGAAATGGCTATAGGTCTGAGCTGTGACCATGAACCCTTCGGGAACGGAAATGCCAGCCTGATACATCTCGCCCAGGCTGGCACCTTTTCCTCCAACAACAAGGATGTCATCCTTGCCTACATCCCCAATGTGTAGGACACTCTTCTCAGTAATCATGGTAACCCTCCAGGCATGGTATATAGGGGTATCTGCCATAGTCTGGGCATTATGCCCAGTGAAAGGAAGCTACAGATTACTGAAGCTTTTCTCTTGCCCCTGCTGTGCGCGAGGTGGGGACGCCTCTCCCTTTGAGCCTATGTACTGATAAACCACCCTTAAGTCTGACTCCCTGACGATGTAATTAGCAACGATGTGCCCAGCCGCAGACATCGCCTCACCCGCACAAAGGCCTTTCCCCATACTATATCACACTGGAGCCACCAACGCCTCTTTTCGTAAGACACGGCATTGAAGAATTTCCTGGGTGAAGTATGCCAAAATTACTGGCAGGCATATATAATGCGTAAACACATCGGGCAATGGTGTGGCGAAGTCGTGAAGCTCGGCCCCGCAGTGGATGCTCCAGAATCCGTGGAAGAGGGTTCTCTGAACGGGTCTGAGATTACACTCAACAGGGTGATATTTTCGCTGAGCTCTAAGGTGGTGTCCTAATCATAGACCACCTACACACAGGATTGACACGAAGAAAGGACAATGGTATATTCCTGGCGAAAACTGGTAGGCTTGGCGCGGGTGGCGTGGGCTGTATTGCTGATTGACCGCAGTGTTTTACAAAACGCCAACGAATAGCGAATGTTGGCTTCGCGAGGGTATCCGTCAGCCGTCAAAATCTGAGGACTCTGGCATCAGATAGGTCTCGGAGCGGGTCCCGAGTGGGACCTGGAGAATGAGATGAAGGAGGGGAGCATGACTAAGCCATTGCCCTTGGAAGGCCTACGTGTACTGGACTTCACCCATATTGTTGCAGGTCCCCAATGCACCCGTATTCTGGGAGACCTGGGTGCTCAGGTAATAAAAGTGGAGCAGGGACAGGCTATGGATACCACCAGGTCTGCTGCCCTGGGGAGCATTGGCGGGGGTGCTGGGCCCAATCGTAGCGGCATGTTCGAGTACTTCAACCGGAACAAACTAGGAATCAGTGTCAATGTCTTGATGCCCGCAGGGTTGGACCTGATCAAGCGCCTGCTGGCTGTCTCCGACATTGTAATCGAGAACTTCAGTTCCCGGGTGCTGGAACGCTGGGGTCTTTCCTATGAAGAGCAGTGCGAAATCAAGAAAGACATCATCTATGTCAGTATCACAGGGTTTGGCCACATAGGGCGCTTTCGCGACTACAGCACCTGGGGTCCCACAGCACAGGCCCTCTCTGGGCTCACCTTCATGAGCGGCTTACCGGGAGAGCGTCCTGCAGGATGGGGGTACAGTTTCCTTGACCACACCGCGGGCTACAACGCTGCCATCGCTGTCCTAATGGCCCTTCACCACCGCAACCGCACCGGCGAAGGACAATGGCTTGACCTTTCCCAAGTGGAGTCGGGCATGGTCCTAGCCGGCCCTGCCATCCTAGATTACACAGTCAACGGTCGTCCATATAGGCGCCCGGGCAACCCTCCGGGCAACCGCTCCACCCATCCTCGCGTTGCTCCTCACAACACCTATCGCTGTGCAGGGGACGACGAGATAGTCAACGGCGAGAGCCGCCAGCGGTGGTGCGCCATATCCATCTTCACAGAAGAAGAATGGGAAGAGTTTTGCGAGGCCATTGGTTCCCCGTCTTGGACTGCTGATGCTCGCTTTGCCACCAATGCGGACCGGGTTGCCAATGAGGATGATCTGGACAGACTTATCGAGGAATGGACGTGCGACAAGACGCCCCACGAGGTGATGTACCGCCTCCAGCGCTTTGGAATCGCTGCTGGAGCCGTGCAGACCAATGAGGATAAGGTTGTTTGAGACCCACAGCTCCGGTCAAGGGAGTTTATCCGGAAAGTCCTCCACCGTGAGGCCAACGAGCCTTTTGAGACGGACAGTTTGCCCATCAAGTTTTCCCATACACAAGACTCTATCCGTCAAGGTTCTCCGCCCTTGGGAGCGGATAACCATTACGTTCTTACTGAAATTCTGGGGTTGAGCGAAGAAGAGATCGCCAATCTGGCCGAACAGGCGACCTTCTAACTGGCAGTGGCCCTACTTCCAAAATACAGGAGCGGCAAAATGACTGTACAAGACAACCAACAGGCTCAGCCCATGGCCCTTGACGATCTGGTGATCCTGGACCTGACCGATGAGAAGGGAATGTACGTTGGCAAGATGCTGGCCGACATGGGTGCAAGGGTTATCATTGTGGAACCCCCTTCCGGTCACCCTGCCCGCCACATAGGCCCCTTCTACCATGACCAGCCTGACCCCAATAAAAGCCTCCTCTTCTGGTACAACAGCACCAATAAGGAGAGCATAACCCTGGACATAGCAACCACTAAAGGCGCCGAACTCCTGATAGAGATGGTGAAGAAGGCAGACATTCTTCTCGAATCCTTCGACCCGGGATACTTGGACTTCCTTGGCTTGGGGTATGAGACCCTTTCCCAGATTAATCCGCGACTGATCATGACCTCCGTTACCGGTTTTGGGCAGACGGGACCATACCGAGACTTGAAGGTATCGAATCTTGTGAACATGGCCATGGGGGGCATCATGGCTAGCTGTGGCTATGACCACATTCCAGACGCACCTCCAATATGCTGTGACGGTTGGATTGGATATGCCACAGGCTGCAATTTCGGCGTCATCGGCACGCTGACCGCTCTCGTATACCGGGACCTGACGGGACAGGGCCAGTGGGTGGATGTCTCCATCCACGAGTCCCTTTCCTGCACCACTGAAGCAGCTATGCCCAACTGGTTCTTCAGCAGACAAGTTCCCATTAGGCAGACAGGACGTCATCATGGTTTAACCCCCACTCCGTCATCGCAGTTTGTAAGCAGCGATGGCAAGCTTGTCAACGGCTTCGATATTCCTCCCAGATCGCTGGATCGCTGGACTAGATTGGTGGAGTGGATGGACGAGAAGGGAATGGCCGAGGGACTCAAGGAAGAATCGTACCGAGATCTCATCAGCAGAGGGGTGCGCCAAGGGCCTGAGATGGACTACTTGCGAGAGCGTATTACCGAATTCATCGCGAGCCAGACCGCCGATGAAACCTATCATGGGGGGCAGAAAATCCGCCTCGCGTGGGCTACCATTCGCTCTCCCGAAGAGAACCTGGATGATGAGCACTTCCGAGATGATAGAGGGTTCTTCCCATCAGTCGAACACCCGGAACTTCAGAGTTCATTTGTATACCCTGGAGCTCCGGCCATCTTCAGCCGTACCCCCTGGCGAATGCGCCGCCGTCCTCCGCTGCTTGGCGAGGACAATGAAAAGGTCTACTCGGAGGAGCTGGGGCTGAGCCGCGAAGAGTTGGTGGTGCTCAGAGAGAGCCGGGTGTTATGATGGGAGGGTGGTCCTCACCCGATTCGACCCCTGCCCACAGAAAGCGTTAGGGACTCATAGATGCGGGGTTGTCTTTACACTAGCGGCTCCAGAGCCATAGCATAAGACCCTACCCTGTCAGTCGTTCCCCTACTTCCAGCCCTACCACGTGGGCAAACTCCGCCGCTGGTATAGGGCGCTCCCCTTCTCGTCGTATACGCCGCACCAACAGGGTCCCGCCGTTAAGCGCCACTCGTATACCCGTTTCCTCAATCGCGACCACCTCGCCGTACATGCCAGGGCCGGTGCGCGGGCCTAGCTCCGCGTCGGTCAGGCGTATCAACTCCTGCCGCAAGGTGGTGGCTGCGCCGGGCTGAGGGTCACAGCCACGAATGTGGTTGTACACCTGCTCCGCTGGATGAAACCACCGGATACTGGCCACCTCCCCTTCACAGGGAGGCTCGTAGGTTGCCTGCGCCTCATCCTGCACTATCTTCGGCGCCCGCCCCTGGTTTACAAGAGCAATCGCCTCCCCCAGGCCCTCTACGCCCTGGGGAAAGAGGTAGTTGCGATAAAGAGAACCCACAGTGTCTGTGGGGGAGATAGGCGCTTTCTTCTGCAACAGCACCGGCCCGGTGTCTATACCCCTGTCTGGCCAGAAGATGGTGATGCCCGTCTCGGTCTCTCCGTTAATGATAGCCCAGTTAATGGCAGTGCGCCCTCGATGCAGGGGAAGAAGCGAGGGGTGGTACTGGATAGTGCCGTGAGAAGGGAGATTGATCACCCTCTCCGGGATGATAGCCGTGACAAAGGCCATGACGTTGAGATCTGCGCCCAGAGCGCCGTAGGTTTGGAAGAACTCACGGCTACGTAGCTCTGATGTTGGATATGCAGGAACACCCTGTTCCTGAGCCAGAGTGTGCAAGGGGTCGCCTTCTCGCTCGTAGAACACTCCCACTATCTCTTCGTTTTGCTCCAGCAGACGCCGGTAGACCGCTTCGGCAAAAGCCGCCTGTCCTATGAGAACTACTCGCATCACAACACTCCTGACTATAGTCTGCTTTGTTGCATTATGGACGCCAACCCGCACCAGAGCAAGAGCTTCAGTCATCTGACTAGAGTGACGCCTCGGTTTTGTTGGGAGTAGCACCTACCGGTCCCCTTGTAGAACTGTGCATTGTCCATAGAGGGGTCTCCAGAGGCTTGACATCAGAGGAAGGTATTTGTAGGCTGATAGTCGCCGGATATCATGCTCCTAGCCTTGCCGTTAGCCCGACCTGCAGCATCCGGTTTGGAAGATAGGACAGAGCCAAAAAAGGAGGTGTGTATGGCACAGATCACCGGTGGACAAGTCTTTGGTCGTGCCCTCAAGCAAGAGGGTGTGGAGTACGTGTTCACTCTGACGGGTGGGCATGTCCATGATCTGTACGAGGGGTGTGAGAACAACGGTATCAAGGTCATAGACTTTCGGCATGAGCAATCGGCGGCCCACGCAGCTGAAGGGTGGGCAAAGACCACAGGCAAGCCCGGTGTAGCCATTGTTACCGCTGGCCCGGGCGTCACCGACGCAGTCACTGCCGTGGCCAATGCCTTCCAGGCCCCCAGTCCCATGCTCCTCGTCGGCGGCAATTCCGCCATCCGTGAGTCCCTCATGGGCGGTCTTCAGGACTTTGACGGTGTAACATTGATGCAACCCATCACCAAGTGGTCAATTCAGGTCCCTGAGGTGCGCCGCATCCCGGACTTCATAGCCACCGCCTTCCGACAAATCACCACCGGAAAGCCAGGACCCGCCTACCTGGAGATTCCAAGCGACCTGGTCCGTGGAGAGATGGAGGAAGAGGAGTTGGCCCTGCCCACAGGCTACCGCACTCAGGCGCGCTCCTTCGGAGACCCGGAGTACATCCGCCAGGTGGCCGAGCTGTTGAAGGGAGCAAAGAAACCCATGATCATAGCCGGCTCAGATATCTGGTGGGGCCAGGCCTGGGACGAGTTGCAAGAGCTGGTGGAAATGACAGATGCTCCCGTATTCCTCAACTCCATGGGTCGCGGTGCCATACCCTCCGACCACCCAAATCTGGGCAGCACCGGGCGGCGCTATGCCATGCTCAACGCTGATGCCATTCTCCTCATCGGCGTCCCCATTGATTTCCGGTTGAGCTACGGACGGGATACCCTGTTCAACAAGGATGCCAAGGTGGTTCAGATGATGATGGACGGAGGGGAGATCGGCAGGAACCGCCACATCGACATAGGAGTGGTGGGCGACACCAGGGCCATCCTCTCACAGACCCTGGATGAGTTGCGACGTACCAGCTACCGGTCCCCAGGCAAGGAGTGGCTGGAGGAGGTGATAACCGAGGACAGGGTGCTGAAGGACGCTGACGTGGAGTTCCTAAACAGCGACCAAACGCCGATCCATCCAATGCGCCTCATGAAGGAGGTGCGTGATTTCCTGGACAGGGATGCCACTGTCATCGGAGACGGCGGGGACACCGTCACATTCGCCGCCAGAGTCCTTGGCATTAACGAGCCGGGTCACTGGCTGGACCCAGGACAGTTTGGTTGCCTGGGAACGGGGCCTGGCTTTGCCATAGCCGCCCAGCTAGCAAGGCCGGGGAAACAGGTGGTCGCCGTCTTCGGCGACGGCGCTTTCGGGCTCAACGGCTTTGAGATGGAGACTATGGTACGGCACAAACTTCCGGTGGTGGGCATATTGGGCAACAATGGTGCTTGGAATCAGATTGCCCACGGGGTCTTCCGGCGCTACGGACGGGCCATTGCGGCAATGCTCTCTCAGGAGACCCGCTACGACCTGGTAATGCAGGGATTTGGCGGCTATGGTGAGCGTGTCACGGAGCCCTCTCAAATTCGCCCTGCCCTTGAGCGTGCCTTCAACTCCGGCACGGCGGCCCTGCTGGATGTGGTCATCGATCCCGATGCCTCATACAGCCAGTTAGGAGGACGCTCCCGACAGACGCGTCAGTACTAGCCTTTGCGGCGCGCGGGCAATCGCTTGGACATCTAGTCCAGTGAGTACGCGAAAGGGGGCCTTCGCAAAAAGAGTTGTGGGCGGACGTGAAGTAAAGGGACACCGAAACCTCGTTGCTTTCAAATTGCCTTCTACTGGCAAAGAGAGAGGCGTCTGTGTCGCAGTGGGCCTCGTTTAGCCTTGAGAAGTGCAGCCGACGAGGCGAAGCGTTCCCATGACCTGTGGTTTGCCAAATTGCCGATAGGTGCGAATGTGTTCCTCCGCTAACATCCTAGGCCAGGCGTGGCAAGCATGTACATGGCTCTTGCAGTGACCTACTCACCCCCCAACGAAGCTCTTGACCATCGGAATAATGAGGGTCAATGAGAGCGTGCTTACGAGGGTGCTAGTTACGACGGCGTTAGTGACGAACTGGGGATTCGTCTTGAACTCAGTGGAAAGGATAATCGTGTAAACGGCCACGGGCATAGCGTATACAATGATAACGACGCTCTGCGAAAGAGCGTCCAATCCAAAGAGCACCGTGGCAAAATAGGCCAGTGGCACCGATATCAGCAGACGGACCACAAGCGCAGCAGCCAGACTGCCGAGGCTGTTAAGACGTAACTCCCCACCCAACTGGAATCCCAGAACCATGAGCATTGAAGGAATTGTAGCCTGGGACAGCAGTTTGACCGGCTGGGAGACGATCAGCGGCAACTCTATGCCCAGCGCCCTGACCAGCAGCGCAGCTACAATCGCATAGACGGCAGGCAGTTTGAAGACCTGTTTGAGGGACTCCATCCCATTCATCTGACTTCCAGCCGCTACAAAAACGCCAAGCGACTGCCCATTGATAGCCTGCGTCACGAAGACTATCACCCCCACAGCAAGCCCTTCCTCACCAAAGGCCAGCAGCAAAATGGGCAACGCCAGGTTCCCGGCATTGGGGAATCCTGTGGACAGCATGAAGGCGCTCCGCATGGCACGGTCATGCCGCAGAATCTTGCTGACGACGATGCTGGTTAAAATGATAAGCGTCGTTGTCAGTAACAGGGTGCCAACAATCCTGGCAGATGCAGAGGCAGGTATCTTCTGTTCAACCAGAGACGTGAAGATGAGTGCTGGGATAAGAAGATAGAGGGTTACCTGGCTCAGCGGCCCAACGGGTACCTTACGCCAGCGTTGAAACACCCCGGCGATGACAGCCACCAGAAAAACTGGCATGATGACGTTAAGAAAGACATCCAGCATACAATTGTCCTTTATCCTATCGAATGAGGACTACTGTACGACGTCAGGCTATTTGAGACAAGCTGTTGGTTTCGGGGAAAAGGAGGAAAGAGTACGACTGCAACACGTGAAGAACGCAAAGCAAAGGTGAATTGGGAAATCGGCCTGCGCAGCGAGGAACTTTCTTGGATGCAGCGGGAGGACGCCCATGCCTTCAGTCCCAACGACGAGCCGGACCCCCGCTTCGGAGGGGCGCTACGGAAGGCTCACACCGTCGGGGTAGAGCTTTATGCGTATCGCTGCCGCGTGTCGTTGGAGGAGGTGGTGCTGGGGAAGCCGCTTCCAGTGAGCATTCCGGACCGTTCGCGAGAGAGGTGAGCCTACAGTGTCTGAACCCCTAAAAGAGAGGCTGCTGGATATCTACGGTCGGCTCTCTCGCCGATATGGGCCGCAACACTGGTGGCCCGGAGACGGGGCCTTTGAAGTTATCATTGGGGCCATCCTTACCCAGGCGGCATCGTGGGACAACGTGGACAAAGCCCTGGCCAACTTAAAGGAGCGGGGTCTCCTGGAACCGGCGGCGCTGAGGGCCGTGGACCAGCAGGAGCTAGCCAATCTGATAAAGCCCTCGGTTTACTTCAACGTCAAGGCCCAGAAGATAAAAGCCTTCGTCCATCATTTGTGGGAACATTACAACGATGACCTGGAGGCTCTGCTGGAAAGAGACGCCCACCACTTGCGTGAGGAGCTGCTATCGATCTATGGGATAGGGGAGGAGACGGCAGACGACATTGTGCTGTACGCTGCCAACAAGCCCATGTTCGTGATAGATGCCTATACCAGGCGCATCCTCGGCAGGTTGGGCCTCGGCTCCACCCGAGATACGTACGGCCCCTACCAGGCCATCTTTATGGAGAATCTCCCCCACAACGCGAATCTCTTCAATGAGTACCATGCCCTATTAGACAGGCATGGCCTGGAGACCTGTCGCAAGAGCAAGCCCGCGTGTGGAGAGTGCTGCCTCCTGGATGTTTGCCCCACAGGAGACCGGATTGCTGTGGAAGAATGACGTTTCCTACAAGTGCCTTGGCGCTCCACGACCGATGGTTTATAGTGGACTTGTAAGAGTTGTGATTCCTGCAAGGAGGCAACTCCTGAAACCTAGGCAGCGAGGGGAACACAGTAGATGGACTTCCTGGGGATAGGTCCTATAGAGCTTCTGGTCATAGCCCTCATTGCCTTCTTGTTCCTGGGGCCGGAGCGTATGATGGAGATGGCGCGTTCCCTGGGTAAAATCATGCGGGACGTAAGGCGCACCACTAGCGAGCTTCCCAGTCTGCTGTCCCTCGATGAACCAATTGATCAACCCCCCAATGATAAGGCGAAGGACAGGGTTCACCAGCCTGGGAGCGATGCCAGCGACACCCAGGCGAAGGGGAATGATGAGAGATAGGGAGCTTTCCCTCAGTGGGCATCTGGTGGAGCTGCGGCGGCGACTCGTTATATCCACGGTGACTCTTGTGGTGGCTACGGTGATAGCCTTTGCATTCCACCCTGTGCTCTTCGACCTGCTGATGGGGCCGGCCCGGGGTTTCGAGTCTCTGCGAGATCAGAAGCTGGTGTTCATCCAGGTAACGGAGATGATCGGCATTACCATGAAGGTCTCCCTCATGGGAGGGCTAGTTCTGGCCTCCCCAATGCTCATTTACCAGGCAGTCATGTTTGTAGCCCCTGGCCTGACCCCCAAAGAGAAGCGATACCTCTTTGCCCTTCTCCCCGGGGGCATAATCTCTTTTGCGGCTGGTGCGGCGTTTGGGTATTACGTTCTGATACCACCGGCCCTGCGTTTTCTGCTGACCTTTGGTTCTGACATAGCCACGCCCATGATAAGGGTGGGAAACTACATAAACCTGGTGGTGACCATGTTGTTCTGGCTGGGAGTATCCTTTGAGACACCCCTGGTCATGTTCTTCTTGAGCAAGATTGGGGTCATTACGCCCAGGGCCCTGGCCCGACAGCGTCGATTCGCCGTTGTGGTGGCCTTTGTCCTTGGGGCACTCATCACCCCCACTTTTGACCCTGTGAATCAGAGCATGGTGGCGGTACCCATCATCCTTCTGTACGAGTTGGGCATTTGGCTGGCCCGTCTGGCCCGTCTGGGGCAGAAGAAGGCGTTGGTGGAGATAACGCCCTCTGATCCCCCGCGAGGCTAGGGGAATCACAAAGCCGAGGCCCCATCAGCTAACGGGACCCCGGCTCTTAAGTACGGCTGTTGTGGGAAGGGCTATACCTTTTCCTTCCGCCTCCTCCTAGTCGGCTTGGGATCGGGTGTGGTCTCCTCTTCACTTAGCTCGCCAGCCTGGCCCTTGCGGAATTCCCGGATGCCTTTGCCCATTGCGCCACCTATCTCCCCCAAGCGGCCCACGCCAAAGATGATGAGGATAATGACCAGGATGACTATGAGTTCTGTGGGGCCGATTCTGGGCATCTCTCTTACCTCCTCCAAGCTTCTTTTCTTTCAATTCCATAATATGTCTTGACTGTGCCTGAGTCAATACTGGGGAGGTGTTCCGTGGCTATTCATGGGAAAGTGCGGCGGTAGTATAATTAGACCGCGGTAATCTGTCTCGGGCCTGCTGATGGCGTATCAAGCCAAAATCTAGCCTCTGTTGGCGTGACGCATAATAGAGGAAGATAACCACAAAGATAGCCACATCACAGGAGCGCGACGATACCGAGGTGATGGTGCAATGAAACGCTGGCGATTACTTCGTAACACCTGGATTGACACCCGCCGGAATAGTTTTCTGCCAGGTATGTCGAGGGCCGAGGAGGCCGTCATGCGCCACGAACTACGACAAGAACTGGAGATAGAATTCGGAGCACGGGATATTGACGCCAAAGTTGAAAGATTCCTCGAAGCGTCACCTCCCTGGATCAGGCCAATTTGGCCTAACCTAAACCCGGAACATGAAATCTATAATGCTTACGTTCTCGGCGCCTATTATCCCGCACTTGTGGGTGCTTGCTGCCTGGGAGAGGCAATCCTTAACGAGTTAGTAGTAAGACTTCGGGAGCACTTCAAGAACACACCCAGTTACAAGAAGGTGTATCGTAAAGATTCGTTCCAAGATTGGGATCTAGCCATCAGTGTCTTGTTGGAATGGGAAGTATTTGATACGACATTGGCAGATAGCTATAGGCAACTCTCTACCCTCCGGAAGCAAGCTGCACATCCAAAGGTGCTCAGCGATGTGCAGTCGAAATCGAAGGAGGCGCTTAAGCTGTATTCGGGCATGATGAACAAATTGTTCGGGCCCGGAGAGAACGTTGTGTTCTGGTGTCCCGGAGAGATGTATATCAAACGTGAAAAAGAAACAGATCCTCTGGTTATTGAGTTCTTTATTCCTTCATGCGACTACGTCGGATTCAAACACACAATTCGCTTGGTCAATGGTGGCATGCAATACGTTGACTTCGACGACTACGAGGACAAATTCGTTGACGACGCCGAGTTTCGTCGTCTACGCATTGAGTGGAGAGAATCTGCAAAGGCTTAATGACAGTGGCAATCGACAATCAGCGCCCGCTCGGTCAGCTTAACCGTACCACCTTCCTCTACAGGCGGTGCTTGTAATCTGCCGCTACCCCGTCACCGCACCTATGGATGCAGAGGAGACTAGCTTGGCGTACTTTGCCAGCGCACCTGTGGTGTGAGTGGGGGGTGGGGGTACGCATGCCCTCAGCCTCTCCTGAATCTCGCTATCGGAGATGTTGACACTCAACCGACGGTTGGGGATGTCCAGGGTTATGATGTCCCCATCCCTCAGCGCGGCGATGGGTCCCCCGGTGGCGGCCTCTGGAGCCACGTGTCCCACCATGAGGCCGTGGGTAGCGCCGGAGAAACGTCCATCGGTAATCAGGGCCACGTCATCTCCCAGCCCCTGGCCTACCAGGGCCGCCGTCACTGCCAGCATCTCCCGCATGCCTGGGCCTCCCTTGGGCCCCTCGTAGCGAATGACCACCACATCGCCAGACTTGATCACCCCTTTTTGTACTGCCTGAAAGGCGTCCTGCTCGCGGTCGAACACCCTGGCCGGGCCCTGGTGGTACGTCTGCTGGTTGCCGGCCATCTTGACCACCCCACCTTCCGGAGCCAGGTTCCCTTTCAGGATGACCAGTGATCCCGTGGCGCTCAGGGGTGAAGCGACGGGATAAACTACGTCCTGGGTGTCTACGGTTGCCAGGTCTTCCAGGTTCTCTCGAAGGGTTTTGCCTGTAACGGTCAGGGCATCGCCATGAAGCAGGCCCGCCTCCAGAAGACGCTTCATTACCTGGGGCACGCCACCCACCTTGTCCAGGTCTGCCATTACATATTTGCCGCCCGGACGCATATCGGCGATGTAGGGGGTATGGCGGCTGATGTAGTCGAAGTCGTCTATATCCAGAGGTACGCCGGCCTCCCGGCTGATGGCCAGCAGGTGGAGAACGGCGTTGGTGGAGCCGCCCATGGCCACGACCACGGCTATGGCGTTCTCAAAGGCCGTGCGGGTGAGGATGTCCCGTGGCATGATGCCCAGTTCAAGCAAATGAAGTACTGCCTCCCCTGCTCGTTGGCACTCCTCTGTCTTGCGGGGATCGACCGCCGGAATGGATGCGTCGCCAGGAAGGGACATTCCCAGGGCCTCGATAGCCGAAGCCATGGTGTTGGCCGTGAAAAGGCCGGCACATGATCCCTCGCCCGGACAAGCCACACGCTCCAACTCGTCCAACTCGGCGTCTGACATGCTGCCGTGAGAGTGGGCACCTACGGCCTCAAACACATCCTGGATGTTGACGTCGCGTCCCTGGAACCTGCCAGCGAGGATGGTGCCTCCGTAAACGAATACAGAGGGTATGTTCAGCCGTGCCATGGCCATGACGCATCCAGGCAGATTCTTGTCGCAACCTGCAACGGCTACCAGGCCATCGAACCATTCGGCCATGGACACCAGCTCAATAGAGTCAGCAATCACCTCTCGGCTCACCAGAGAGGCCTTCATACCCTCGGTGCCCATGGATATGCCATCGCTTACCGTGATGGTGCCAAACTCGAAGGGCGTGCCTCTGGCCGCCCGCACACCCTGTTTGACCTTCGTGGCAAGTCGGCCCAGGTGGACATTGCAGGGTGTAATATCGCTGGCCAGGTTGGCTACGCCAATGAATGGGTTACCCAGAGCGGTATCGTCAAGCCCCATTGCTCGGAGCATGGAGCGGGCAGGGGCGCGTTCTGGTCCTTGGGTGATCTCCTGACTCCGATGCTTGAGGTTGAAACGCCGTGTATTGGCCTGCATTGTACCTCCCCGATTTGTGATAGTTAAGAGACTTCTCTGGTAGTGTAGTCTCAGGGAAGCCACCTGGCAACCGCATCTCTTCCTCGGACATCTTGGTGGCCAGGCAATTAATGGAGTATAATAGTATTCTTCGAAATCAGAAGAGGAGGGGTCTGTATGAAGATTCTCGTTCCGTTGGACGGGTCAGTTTTCTCGGAGGCGATTTTGGGACCCGTGGTCCAGGTGGCAGAGGCAGTGGACGCAGAGGTACATCTGCTGACGGTGGTGGAAGATCCCGAGAAACGCAATACCTGGCTTGAGGCTTTCGCCAGGGCCGGCGAGGGCACCGAGGATATTGGAATAGCGACCCCCTTCCCAGCTCAGGTATCTCAACCTTCCGAGTCCGGTGTGGATACAGAGTCAAAAGGGCAAGCACTGGAGCGTGCCATCCACACTGCCGAAGAATACCTGGCTCAGATTGCTGGTCGATTCTCGCCAGGCAGGGCTAAGACAAAGGTAATCACCGGAGAAGACACCGTAGGGATAATCTTGGATTTTTCCCTTGAGCAGAGGGTAGATCTTATAGCCATGTCCACCCACGGACGCTCCGGCCTGGGGAGATGGGTGTTTGGGAGCACCGCAGACAAGCTCCTCCACTCCGACTCTCTCTCCCTGCTCCTGATTCGGCCAAAGGATGCTGGTGAGGCTCCAAAGCCCATAGACACGCTTATAGTGCCCCTGGACGGGTCTGAGCTGGCGGAGTCGGCGTTGCCCTACGTGGAGAACCTGGCCAAGCAGATGGCCCTCAAGATATCCCTGATGAGGATAGTCTCCACGCCCACGCTGGCTTACACGGGCACCGAAGCCTATGTCTATGATCCCAAGATATTTTCAGGACTAGAGAATGACGCTGTCAACTATCTAAGACAGAAGCAAACAGAGCTGGAACACAAGGGTTTCAAGGTCGAGCACACGGTAAAGGGCGGTTATCCGGCTGACTACATAATCGACTTTGCGGAGGCACACGAAGGCAGCCTCATCGTGATGTCAACCCACGGCCGCTCTGGAATAGGGCGATGGCTCATGGGAAGCGTGGCTGACCGTGTCCTTAGGGCATCCTACAGTCCTATCTTGCTGATTCGCCCCCAGGCAGAAAAGGCCTAGCCCTCACGGGTACACACAGCCTTATTTCCTCACTCCCTTTCTCGCATGAAGGGTAAGCTCGGGCGTGGAGTATTTGTTTGGATTTGTGCCCATGACCCTGTGGAATCCACCACCGTGGGAGGAAAGCCATTTTCCCCTCGTGGCTCGGCGTGCTCACCATAGCGATGCCGATGAAACGCTAACCGCATGTCCTGAACTCCGACCCCGACTCCATCGGGATTGAGAGCCTCGACGAAGTTGGACTTGAAGAAGGGTCGTCATAGGAGCTTCCGATCACACCCTCCATCCAGTCCATCATAGAGCGGGCCTTCGCGATCAAATACAGGCGCATGGACCGCCGAGACCTACCACTTCAGAGAGGAAAAGCATATCATGAAGGGCAGGAGGTCCTCGCCGGGTGAAACAGTACGACTACATCGTCATCGGCAGCGGCATCGCTGGCCTCTACTGCGCCCTTCTGGCTCAGGAGCATGGCACCGTCCTCATTTTCACCAAGGGTAGCATCGAGGACTGCAACACCCGCTACGCTCAAGGTGGCATCGCTGCTCCCGTAGGCTCAGATGACTCCCCAGACCTTCACATGCAGGACACCTTGGCCGCGGGCGATGGCCTCTGCGACCCTCACGCTGTAGCCATCCTCACCCGTGAGGCCGGCGACCGTATTCAAGACCTTATCCGCTACGGCGTCCCCTTTGATACCCTCTATGGCGAGATTGCCCTGACCAGGGAGGGCGCTCACTCGGTGAGCCGGGTGCTTCACGCCGGTGGCGACGCCACGGGCAAGCACATCGAACTCACCCTGGCCGGGCTGGCCCGTATGTCCCGCGTCACCATCATGGAGTACTGCCTGGCCACCGAGATACTGGTGGAGGAAGGCTCAGCCACGGGGGTCCTGGCCCTGGACTGCCACACTGGGTTGCAGGAGGAGTACCGTGGGCGGTTCACTGTCCTGGCTACCGGCGGCGCAGGATGCCTCTTCCGCTATACCACCAATCCTGAGGTCGCCACCGGCGACGGCGTAGCCCTGGCCTTTCGCGCCGGGGCCCACGTCACCGATATGGAGTTTTTCCAGTTCCACCCCACAGCCCTGCGCCTGCCCGGCGCTCCTCCCTTCCTCATCTCCGAGGCGATCCGCGGCGAGGGCGGGATCCTGCGTAACATCCATGGGGAGGCCTTCATGGCCCAGTACCATCCCCAGGGCGAGCTGGCCCCGCGGGACGTGGTGGCCCGCAGCATGGTGGAAGAGATGCGCCGCACCGGGAACGATCACGTCCTTCTGGATGTGACCCACTTCCCTGGGGGCCGGGTGCCCACTCGATTCCCAAGCATCTACAGGTTTTGTCTGGAGCATGGCCTGGACGTGACCCAGACCCCCATACCAGTGGCCCCGGCAGCCCACTACATGATAGGTGGGGTCAAGACCAACACCTGGGGTGAGACCAACATCAGAGGCCTCTTCGCCTGCGGCGAGGTGGCCTCGGCAGGAGTTCACGGCGCCAATCGCCTGGCCAGCAACTCCCTGCTGGAGAGCCTGGTCTTCGGCAATCGGGTCGTGGAGCGCACCTTGGCCGTGGAGAATCCCTCTCCTGAGGAACCGCGAACCCTGGAGGAAACGCTATACACCCTACCAGTGCGGCATCCCAGCGAATACCCTCCCACCACCCTTGCCAACCTTCAGAGTCTTGCGTGGAGCAGGATGGGCATCCTTCGGGATGGCCCCGCCCTGGATGAGGCGGCAGCTACTCTAGCCTCCTGGCAGCACGCTCTGCCAGAGCCTCAGGACCGCTCCTCCCATGAGCTGTGTAACCTGGTGCTGGTAGGACGCCTGCTAGCCGAGGCAGCCCTTCTGCGGGAGGAGAGCCGCGGCGCCCACTTTCGCACCGACTTTCCCCAGGCCTCTCCCTACTGGAGGCGGCGCATCGTCTTGTTCTGCCCTAGATGAGACCTGAGATACGTCAAATAGCAGATGGGCAGCTGAGGGGGGGAGTCGCTAGCGCTTGGTGTACTGGGGCGCTCTTCTGGCGCGCTTGAGGCCGTACTTCTTGCTCTCCTTGATCCGAGAGTCCCTGGTGAGAAGGCCGTGCTGCCTGAGGACGGATCTGAGGCCTTCGTCAGTGACCAGCAGAGCGCGAGCAATGCCGTGTCGCAGGGCGCCGGCCTGGCTGGTCACTCCCCCGCCGTGGAGCTTGGCCACCACACCGAATTTGCCCTGGCTGCCGGTCACTTTTATGGGCTCCAGGATGACAGACTGCCATGCAAGCCAGGGGAAGGCTTCCTCCAGAGGCTTGTCGTTTACGATGAACTCCCCGCGACCAGGGTATAGCCTTACCTGGGCAATTGCCGTCTTCCTTTTTCCCGTTCCGTAGTAGTAGTGCTGTTCTGTCATACTAGCTCTCTGCCTTATCTTCGGCGGATTCCTCTTTTAACCCCTCTTCGGACTGCTCCTCTGCCCGCGCAGGGACCTCCGGTTCTACCGTGAGATCCTGGACAACAGATTGGGGTTCCTCGCTGGCGATTGTGTCTACGTGGAGATCCTGGGGAGGAGAATCCTCTGCCTCATTCTGGACAGGTGCCTCCGCCAGCAGTTCCACGGGTTGCTCACTTTCCTGGACTTCTGGCTGGACAGGCCTCTCTAGCTCTACCAGGCGGTCCTGGACCTCCACGCTGGCCGAATCTTTTGTCTGGGCCTCATGGGGATGAGTCTCCCCGGCATAGATCTTGAGACGCCGAAGCATCTGGCGGCCCAGGGTTGTCTTGGGTAGCATACCCCGGACCGCGGAGCGAAGGATACGGTCGGGATGGTTTGCTTGCATCTTGGCCATGGTGGTCTCCCGCAAGCCCCCCGGGTAATTGCTATGGCGGCGGTAGAGCTTCTGTTCGAGTTTCCTGCCCGTCACCTTTATCTTGGAGGCGTTGACCACTATGACGTAGTCGCCTGTGAGGATGTGTCGGGCGTAGATGGGTTTGTGCTTCCCCTGAAGCAGACCGGACACCTCCGTGGCCAGCCGGCCCAGGATCTTGTCCGTGGCATCGAACACGTACCACCGGGACTCCACATGGGATGGTTTAGTAGAGTAGGTCTTCATGGTCTTCATATTGCACTCGTCTCAAGGACCGCGTGCTCCCACGCATCTTCTGTTTCCTCAGAAGAGAACAGGAGCATCGGATAGCTTATCTTCACCAGGGACAGACCCTTTGCGGGGAGAACCATGGTAGCAGCCCCGGGTTTGCCGCGTTCGGCCAGGTCTCTGAACTTGTGGAGATTGCCCCGACCCAATCCCACTTCCAGCAAGGCTCCGGCTGTGCGCCGTACCTGCTGCGGCAGGAAGCCGTTGGCGATCATGTCCAAACATACCATATCTGCTCTTGTGCTGATAGAGCATCTGAACATTCTCCGTCTCGTACTCATCCTTCCATTGGAAAGCGGCCCGGAGAAGGGCGCAAAATCCCTCTCTCCCTCCAGGAGCTTTGCTGCGTCCTGCATGGCCACCGTGTCTAACGGCTTTCTGACGTGGTGGACAAACCCCTGGAGTAGCGGGGAATGAGTGGCACTGTTGAGAATCTTGTAGCAATACTCCCTGCTAATGGCCCACCTGCGAGGATCAAAGTTCAGGGAGACCTCTTGAGCGTCCTTTATCGAGATGTTTTCCGGCAGATGGTAGTTGAGGGCTTGAACGAAGACCGCGGGCGTGTACGGGGCCCAGGTATCGAAAGCCACGACCTGTCCCTGGGCATGTACGCCCGTATCCGTGCGGCCTGCCCCTTTGATGCGCAGCCGCTCTCCGGTGAGGCTATGAATGGCCTCTTCCAACGTTTCCTGAATGGATTTAGCATTCCTCTGGGCCTGAAAGCCGTGGTATTCGGTGCCGTCGTACTCCACCAACAGCGCTAGTCGGCGAAGCCCCTCCAGCGCCGAGTGCCCGTCTCCCCTGGGGTAGATGCTCATTGGATCAGCTCCAGAAGAGCCATGGAGGCACCATCACCCTTTCTGGGTTCCAATCTCATCACCCTGGTATAGCCCCCGGCCCTGGCGGCATACCGCTGGGCAAGCTCATCGAACACCTTTCTCACCATGTTTTCATCGGTGACGAAGGCCAGGGCTTGACGCCGATGATGAAGAGTCCCCTTCTTACCCAAGGTAATGATCTTCTCCACAATGCCCCGCACCTCTTTGGCCTTGGCCTCCGTGGTACGAATGCGCTCATGGCGGATCAAGTCCGTCACCTGGGTGCGGTACATCAACATCCGCTGGCCCGTGGGACGGCTAAGCTTGCGACCTGCTACACCGTGCCTCATAGTTCCTCTACAGCGGCGGCTTCTACCTTGGACTCATCCTCCTCCAGGGAGTGGTCTTGTCCATTTGAGTCGTCGCTCGGTTCAGCCTTCTCGTGCAGGAATCCGAGCTCCGTGAGCTTGGCATTCAGCTCATCCAAGGACTTGGTGCCGAAGTTCCGTATCTTGAGAAGATCTGTTGCTTCTATCTCCAGCACCTGCCCCACCTTGTTGATGTTACTCCTTTTGAGGCAGTTAAGGGTACGGGAAGAAAGATCCAGCTTCTCTATAGGGGTATTGTACTGCTCCATGGGGATGGTTGCCGTAAACGAGGGCTTCTCAGAGGTGCCCTCTCCCGCCTTGTCTGCGTTGGCAAAGAGAAAGAACTGCTCCAAGAGGGCTTCCGCGCCCTTCTTCACCGCATCTACAGGGCTGACAGTGCCGTCGGTCCACACATCCATTATGAGTCGCTCGTAGTTGGTGATTTGCCCCACACGAGTGCTCTCCACGATGTAATTTACCTTGCGCACTGGACTGAAGATGGCATCTACCGGGAGAACTCCTATGGCCAGACCTTCGGTATGGCTTGCGGGCACGTACCCTTTGCCTTGCTCTACGTTGAACTCCACCGAAAGCCGCCCTTCCGAAGATTCCATAGTGGCTAGGTGGAGCTCAGGGTTAACGATCTCGAAGTCCGAGGAAACGAGGAGGTCCCCCGCGGTCACTTCGCCTTCTCTAGATATCTCCAAGCGCAGTTTCCCTGGCCGGTCGGCCAGGGATTTCAGGCGAATAGCTTTGACGTTGATCAGGAACTCGGCCACATCTTCTTTCATGTGAGGTATGGTGGAGAATTCGTGGAGAACCCCCTCTATTTTGACCCACGTCACTGCAGTCCCTGGAATTGAGGTGAGAAGCACCCTTCGCATGGGATTCCCCAAGGTAATCCCAAAGCCCGGTTCCAGGGGTTCCACGGCCAATTTGCCATAGTTGTCCCGGGCCTCTAGCACTCGGATCTCCGGCTTTGGAGCCTCTTCCAAGGCCACTCCTACTTGCACCATATAAGTATTTCCTCCGCTATCTGGAGTAGTGCTCTACCACCAGCCTCACGTCTATTCCGGTGTCTATCTCCGACGGTTCAGGAAGGGAGAGCACCTGCCCGGCCATTTTTCCCGGATCCAGGCTGAGCCAGTTAGGTAGCGGCCTCCTGGGAATATCCTGCGCCATTTGGGCGTAAATGCCGGTCTCTTTGCTAGACTCCTTCCACACGACTACATCGTCCACTTTAACCCGGTACGATGGGATATCGACCTTACGGTCGTTCACCCTGATGTGTCCGTGTCTGACCAACTGTCGGGCCTGATTTCGGGAATCGGCGAAGTTGAGACGGTACGCCACGTTATCCAGGCGTTCCTCTAGAAGCTGAAGCAGGTACAGACCCGTCATGCCGGGGCGACGCTGAGCTTCGTTGAAGTATTTTCGGAACTGCTTTTCCAGAACCCCGTATATCTGGCGGGCCTTTTGCTTCTCCCTGAGCTGGGTTCCCCAGTCAGATGTGCGCCGTCTCCTCATTGGTTGACTTCCTGGGGGCTTCCTCCGGCGTTCCACGGCGCACCGGGGGGTGTAGCAGCGCTCCCCCCTTGAGAAACTGCTTTACCCCAGCGCGACGGCAAAGCCTGCAAACAGCACCGGTATACCTGGCCATACTATCTCCCTTTGAATTCCTTGAACTCCCAGCTACCGTAGGTCTCTTCGCTCATGCCACGGTCTGGGGTGGGTCTTCACTTCTATACTCGTCTGCTCTTGGGAGGACGACACCCGTTGTGCGGCATCGGTGTAATATCTCGAATAGTGGTGATGTAAAGCCCCGCTCCCTGAAGGGAGCGGATGGCAACTTCCCGCCCAGAGCCTGGGCCCTTGATAAACACCTCTACTTGCCTCAGTCCATGCTCCATGGCTTTCCTGGCGGCGGATTCTGCCGCTCTCTGTGCTGAGAAGGCCGTACCCTTCCGGGAGCCCTTGAACCCGGCGGTACCGGAGCTGCCCCACGCCAACAGGTTACCCTGGAGGTCTGTAAGGCTAACGATGGTATTGTTGAAGGTAGACTGAATAAAGACTTTCCCCTGAGGAACGAACTTTTTCTCTCGCCTTCTAGCCCTAGGCTTTCGTCTGGTTGTCATACCTCTCTCCTTACCTTCTAGTCCCGGCGCGCCGCCGTCCGGCCACGGTCTTGCGAGCCCCTCGCTTGGTTCTGGCGTTAGTCCTGGTGCGTTGGCCCCTTACGGGTAGGCCGCGGCGGTGGCGCTGTCCCCGATAGGAACCGATGTCAATGAGCCTGCGGATGTTGCCATTTACCTCTCTGCGCAGGTCTCCCTCTACCTTGCAGTCCTTATCTATGATCTCCCGAATGCGGGCCAGTTCCTCTTCACTAAGGTCCCGCACCCTGGGATTGCCCTCCACACCCGCCTTGGCAACCACATCCCTGGAGATGACAGGGCCAATTCCATATATACGGCGCAGGGAGTAGTCCAACCGCTGTCCATCTGGTATGTCTATGCCGGCAACTCTAGCCATGTCCTGTCCTCATCTTCTATCCCTGTCTCTGACGGTGTTTGGGATTCTCGCAGATGACCCTCACTATTCCATTTCTTCGGATCACCTTGCACTTCTCACATCTTGTCTTCACCGAGGCCTGGACCTTCATGATTCCTCCGTTATTTGAAGCGGTACGTGATCCGACCACGGGTCAGGTCGTACGGCGAAAGCTCTACCAGTACCCTATCTCCTGGTAACACGCGGATAAAGTGTACCCTTATCTTGCCAGAGGCATGGGCCAGTATCCGATGGCCGTTGGCCAGGTCTACCCAAAACATGGCATTGGGTAAAGACTGCGCCACCGTTCCTTCTACCTCTAGGCCGGGTTTCTTAGGCATTGGCTTTAGCAGCCCGCTTCCAAGTTTTCAACCTTATTATAACCGAGTTAGCACCTCCGCATCACCCTCCGTGATGACAAGAGTATTTTCGAAGTGGGCCGAAAGGCTACCATCTGCGGTCACCACCGTCCAATTGTCCTTCAGTACCTGGGTCTGCCACCCCCCGATGTTGACCATTGGCTCGATGGCAATGACCATGCCTTTCCTGAGCAAGGCTCCGGAGCCTGGAGAGCCGAAGTTGGGCACCTGGGGCTCTTCATGGAGGGCTCTGCCAATACCATGACCAACGTACTCTCGCACCACCGAGTAACCCTTCTCCTCTACAAAGGACTGGATGGCCCAGGAGATATCCCCTACATGAGAGCCGTGGATGGCCGCGGCGGTTCCCCTCTCCAGGGCTTCCCTGGTTACGTCCATGAGTCCCGTCACCGCGGGCGAGACCTTTCCTACTCCTACGGTCACGGCGGCATCCCCGTGGAATCCCTCTACTATGGCCCCCATGTCCATGCTCACCAGGTCTCCCTCATGAATGATCCGGTCTCCCGGAATCCCGTGGACGATTTCGTTGTTGATGGAGACACAGATACTGGAGGGAAAACCGTGATATCCCTTGAAGGAGGGCTTTGCACCCAGTTTCTGAATCTCCTGGAAAGCGATGTCATCCAGGTCTCTGGTTTTCATGCCCGGCTTCAGGGATTCTACCAGGGCGGCAATGGTCTGGGCCACAACCTTCCCAGCCTGACGCATTAGCTCTATCTCTCGGGGAGATTTCAGGGTGATGCCCCGCTCTCCAGTTGCCACACCCGCAAAGAGTGTCTCTTTTTCCATCTTGCTTCTATCTTATGCTACGGCGTTGAGAAGGGATTCTCTCACTCCATCAATGCTCCCCTCGCCGTCTACCTCCACCAGGTTTCCTTTCTCACTGTAGTAACGTATCAGGGGGGCGGTCTGCTCCGTAAAAACTTTGATCCGCCGGCTTACCGTCTGCGGAGTGTCGTCTTCTCTTTGATACAGTTCTCCCCCGCACGCATCGCATACGCCTTCTTTGCGAGGAGGAGAGTTTACCTCGTGGTATGGTGTCTGGCACTGCCGACAGATCCATCTGCCCCCCAGTCGCAGTATCAACGCCTCTTCGGGGACTCGAATACTCGCCACATGATCGATGCTCTCTCCACGCTTTTCCAGAGCTTTTTCAAGGGCCTGGGCCTGCTCCACGGTACGGGGAAAACCGTCCAGTACATATCCACCCTGGGCATCGGGGGACTGGATACGATCTTCTATCATCTCGATAATCAACTCATCCGGCACCAGGAGACCCTGTTGCATATAGGAGCGGGCTGTATTCCCCAGCTCGGTGCCTCGCTCCTGGTGGTCACGCAGGAGATCCCCCGAGGCGATGTGAACGATGCCCAACGCTTCGGACAAGCTATGTGCTTGAGTGCCTTTTCCTGCCCCTGGAGGGCCCAGAAGGACGATACGCAAAACTCTCCTCCTATCGAATAAATCCCTCGTAACGCCGCATGAGGAGCTGGGCCTCCAGCTGCCTCATGGTGTCCAGTGCCACCCCTACCATGATGAGCAGGCTTATGGATGGGAGCTGAAGGGCACGCACATCCGTCGCCTGGGTGGCAATGAAGGGTATCACCGCCACGAGGCCAAGGAACAGTGCCCCACCCCAGGTGACCCGCACAATAATGCGGTTCAAGTACTCCTCTGTAGAGCGCCCTGGCCGTATGCCGGGGACGAACCCCCCGTTTCGCTGTAAGCTCTCCGCCAGATTCTGCTGCCTAAACACGATCAGAGCATAGAAGAAGGTAAAGGCCACCACCAGAATGAAGCTGAAGAAGTAATAGAAGAATTTGGTGGGGTCGAAGAGGCGCTGAACGAAGTTCGCGGCCTGGCTCAGGAAGGAGCTGCTGGCGGGGTCCATGAAGTAGCTGGCTACCACGCCCGGGAATATCATGATTGAGAAGGCAAAGATCAGGGGTATCATGCCCGCTGAGTTCACCTTTATGGGGAGGTGAGTAGCACCACCTTGCCGGTACATCCGTCCGCCGCGGAAAACAGCTCGGCCGTACTGGACGGGAATTCGCCGCTCCGCCTCCGTAAACATCACTATCAAGTACACCATGAGCGTCCCAATGATTATCAGGAGCAGAAGGCCGGCGGCGTTGTCTCTTTCCAGGAAACCCTGGCCTATCATCTGGGGTAGGGTGGCGACTATCCCGGCAAAGATGATGATGGAGATGCCGTTTCCAATGCCCTTCTCCGTTATCAGCTCTCCTATCCACACCAGGAAAACAGAGCCAGCCACCATGGAGAGTATGATGGCCACGGTGGGCAGCAGGTCATCGCCGGATGTGCCCACTCCGCTGATGGCACCTCCACGCTGAAGGATAGTCAACTGGCCAAAGCCCTGAAGGGCGGCGATGGGCACCATAAGATAGTGAGTCAGCTGGTTTATCCTCTGCCGCCCCGATTCCCCTTCTCTGCTGAGCTCCTTGAGCTGGGGGAATACGGGCACCATGAGTTGCATGATAATAGAGGCAGTGATGTATGGGAAAACACCCAGGGCGACGACGCTCAGACTTCGCAGGGCACCGCCGCTGAAGATATCCAGAAAGCCGAAGAGGTCGTTCTGGCGGAAGAAGTTGTCCAGGGCTTCCCTTTCTACCCCTGGCACGGGGACCTGGGCCAGGAAACGGAATATCGCCAGCATGGCAAAGACGAAGAGAAGCCGCGCCCTTAGGTCGGGCACCTTCATGGCGTCTACCACGGCCTGCAACAGCCTGGGAGTCCCCCCCTCCGCTCTGGCTACTTGAGTCTGGCGCATCATTGCTATATCTCCACTGCCTTTCCTCCCGCGGCCTCTATCTTGCGTTTGGCTTCTGTGGAGAATTTGTGGGCCGTAACGGTGAGGGCACGGTCAAGCTCGCCCCGTCCCAGCACCTTTATTGGCAGATTCAAACCTCTAATCAGACGTGCTTCTTTCATAGCCAGGGGAGTCACCTGAGACTCCTGGGGAAACCGGGCGGCCAGGACATCCAGGTTAACGGTGGCATAGTACTGCTTGAAGATGTTTGTAAAACCGCGCTGAGTGGGCAGACGCTTTACCAGAGGCTGCTGGCCTCCTTCGAAGCTGGGGCGCACCCCACCGCCTGCGCGGGCCTTCTGGCCCTTCACACCTCGACCGGAGTACGTACCCTGGCTGCCGTTGCCCCGTCCTACCCGCTTTCGTGGGCGGCGAGCTCCTTTGGGCGCTCTTAGCTGGTCTAACCTCATTCCTCTCCCGGTTTTACCTGCACCAAATGTCTCACCTTATGAACCATTCCCAGAATGGAGGGAGTGCCCTCCCGTTCCACTTCCTGGTTAAGACGCTTGAGGCCCAGGGCGCGAATCACTCGACCCTGCTCCTTGGGGTAGCCTATTGCGCTTTTCTTCCACTGTATGCGTATTTTACTCAAGACATCCTCTTGCCAATTGGCAACTCACCCTACCTTATCCACCGTTGAACTCTTACCTGAATCCAGCGCTATGCCTGGCTGGCACCCTTTCTTTTGGCTAACTCCTGGGCTGGGTCCTTGAGCTGTGTCAAACCGTTAATCGTAGCCCTGACCACGTTTATGGGATTGGAGTTTCCGAGGGATTTGGTGAGAATATCGCGAATGCCCGCCAACTCCACTATCGCCCTTACTGCTCCTCCGGCTATCACCCCCGTACCCGAGGCGGCGGGCTTGAGAAGAACGGAGGAGGCACAGTGATTTCCAATTATCTGATGAGGGATAGTGGTCCCTTTCAGTGGCACCGTGGCCAGGTTTTTCTTGGCTATGGTCACCCCTTTGCGCACGGCATCCGGAACAGCGTAGGCCTTGCCCAACCCCATCCCTACATGGCCCTCGCCATCACCCACCACCACCATAACGCTGAAGCCACGACGTCTTCCTCCCTTCACCACCTTGGTGACACGGCGAATCTTCACAACCCTCTCCGTGAGCTGCAGATCTGAGGGATCCCTTCTCTCCTGTCGTCCAACCTGTTGTACCATTAAAACTCCAACCCCGTCTCTCTGGCGGCCTCTGCAAATGCCTTGAGCCGGCCGTGATACTTGTATCCTCCGGTGTCAAAGACTACCCTTTCGATCCCTTTTTCCCTGGCTCTGCGGGCCAACAAAGCTCCCACCAGGGTGGACACCTTCCCTTTGGACTGGGAGTCTCTGCTTGCTTTTACCTCCGAGTCCAGGCTGGAAGCTGCTACCAGGGTAACTCCCCGGGTGTCGTCTATGACCTGGGCATAGATATGGTTTAGGCTTCTAAAAAGGGCCAGACGAGGTCGCAAGGAAGTCCCCTGTATCTTTTGGCGTATCCTCCTATGGCGGATACGGCGCATAGTTCTGGCATTCTTGACTCTGGCCATGACTATGTCTTTCTCCCGGCAGCCTTGCCCGGCTTTAGGCGGACTCTTTCGTCGGCAAATCTTATTCCTTTACCGGTGTATGCATTTGGACGGCGTACCCTTCTTATGCGAGCTGCCATTTCTCCCACTGCCTGTTTATCTATGCCATCTACGTGGATGCGGTTGTTACCCTCCACCGACAGGGCGACCTCTGGTAACGGGGTAATTTCCACAGGATGGCTGTATCCCACCTGCAATACTATGCTCTCTCCCGACTGCTGGGCGCGATAGCCCGCCCCCACCAGATCAAGGGTCCGCCGATACCCCTGACTGACCCCTGTGACCATGTTGGCCAGAAGCGCACCAGTAAGGCCGTGGAGGGCCCTGTGTTGCCTGTTGTCGGTGGGTCTGGTCACTCTCAGGACATCTCCTTCCCTCAGGATGGAGATGTCCGGGTTGAAGGACTGGGCCAGGGCGCCTTTGCTACCTGTGACCACAACCCTGGTCCCCTCTATTTCCACCTGTACATCCCGAGGGATCGGAATTGGCTTATTACCTATTCTGGACATGTTGCTACCACAAATAACATAGAAACTCCCCCCCAATTCCCCGTCGCCGGGCCTCCGACCCCGTCATCACTCCCTGGGACGTGGATATTACAGCCACTCCCATACCACCGTATATGCGGGGTATATCCTTATTCCCCACATATCTCCGGAGGCCGGGCTTGCTCACTCGTTTCAGGCCAGAGATGGCCGGCTCCTTCTTGTCCCTGTACTTCAGGCGGACTCGCAAGGTGCGCTGAGGCCCACTTCGCAGGATCTCGAAGTCCTCGATGAACCCCTCATCCTTCATTATCCGCGCCAAGGCCACTTTGGGGTTTGAACCTGGTATTCCGACCGTGTCGTGGCGCACCGCCACGGCATTCCTTATCCTGGTCAGCATATCAGCTATGGGATCGCTTAGATTCATATGTTACTACCAGCTGGCCTTTCTAATGCCCGTAATCTCCCCTCGCAGGGCAAGGGTGCGGAAGCAAATCCTGCAGAGTCCAAAATGTCTTATGTAAGCCCGGGGACGACCACAGAGGTTACACCGATTATGGTGTCTTACGGTGTACTTCTGGGGCTTCCTCCATTTGGCGATCTGGGATGTCTTGGCCAACTAAACCTTCCTTATACTATACGCCGCCCCGAGATTTTGCAGAAGCGAAGGGCCTCTCTGTCAAGGCGCTGGGGGCTGCCCTTCTTGTGACGACCTCTAAGCATTGCCGTCCCCACTGGTTCCCACTGCGTCTCTAGTGAAGGGCATTCCCAGGAGGTCCAGGAGGCGCATTGCTTCCCGGTCTGTGGAAGCCGTGGTGACAATGGAGACCTGAAGGCTGCGAATACGGTCTATTTGACTGTAATCTATCTCTGGGAAGATGACCTGCTCCCGAATGCCCAGGGAGTAGTTTCCACGCCCGTCAAAGGCCCTCCGGGATACGCCACGGAAGTCCCGAATGCGGGGCAGTGCGGCATTGACCAATCTATCCATGAACTCGTACATTCGATTGCCTCTGAGGGTTACCGCAGTCCCTATAGGTTCTCCTTCCCTGAGCTTGAACCCCGCTATTGACCTTCTGGCCCGAGTGATGATGGGTTTCTGGGCAGAGATCAGCGCCGGTCCCGGGTGGCGCTCTCCATAGCCCGGGGGTTCGTCTTTGTTTCCCCAAGTCCTATGTTAAGTACCACTTTCTCTAGCCGTGGTATCTGCATGACGTTCCGATAGCCAAACTCTTCCCGCAGTGCCTCCTTGACCCGGGAGCGGTACTGCTCCAACAGGCGTGGAACCCTTTTTGCCTTAGGGAGTGCCTCCGATGGGGCTTCCTCCTCGGCAGGTTGGCGGCGAGGAGACCTTCTCGGTCTGGGGGCAGCCTCCGTTGCTGGTGCCTCAGCCTCAGCAGTGGCGGCCAGGGGTCGCCTGGTGCGTGGGCTCCTTGCTGGGGGAGCCTCGACCTCAGGAACCACAGTGGCTTCGGACGCCTCGGATACTGTAGCCTCGGCCTCAGGGGTCTCCGAAGCGTGGGGCCGCCTGGTGCGTGGGCTCCTTGCTGGGGGAGCCTCGACCTCAGGAGCCACAGTGGCTTCGGACGCCTCGGGTACTGTAGCCTCGGTCTCAGGGGTCTCCGAGGGGCTAGCTGCCTCTAGTCTATCACTTCCCGGCATGAAACACACACCCTGACTTTCTTATCGTTCTCCAGAAATTTGTGGCTTACTCGCACCGCACGATTGCAGTGAGTACACACTAGCATCACTTTTGAGATGTGAAAAGGGGCCTCGCGCTGGACTATCCCCGCCTGACGTATGTTGGGACGCGGGCGGACGTGCCGCTTGATCATATTGGCACCCTCTACCACCACCAGGTCATCTTTGGGAAAGACGTGCTGCACTTTGCCCCGCTTTCCCTTGTCTTTACCGGCGATGATTTGCACTGTGTCCTCTCGCCTGAATCTCACTACAGCACCTCCGGGGCCAGAGAAACTATGCGCATGAATGCTTTGTCCCTCAGCTCTCGCGCCACAGGGCCGAAGATACGCGTGCCCCGAGGGTTCAGGCTTTCAGTCAGGATCACGGCGGCGTTTTCGCCAAAGCGAATGTAAGACCCGTCGGATCGCCGGTGAGGAGCGGCAGTGCGCACGATGACCGCTCGTACCACGTCTCCCTTTTTCACGGCCGCGGCCGGCACCGCCTCTTTCACTGAGGCCACGATGACATCTCCCAAGCGAGCATATCGCCGACGGGTACCTCCGGGCACATTGATACACATGATCACCTTGGCCCCGGAGTTATCGGCCACAGTCAAGCGGGAGTACACCTGAATCATGATTCTTTCTCCTGGTCTCCACTCTCCGCGTCGTCACTTTCGTCGCCGCCTTCCATCTCCACTGAAGGAAGCTCCAGGATTTCGGCGCTGGCGGGTATATCTCCAGTGGCAAGAATCTGAGTGACCCTCCAACGCTTCGTCTTGGATAGGGGGCGTGTCTCCATGATGTTTACCATGTCCCCCACCTTACACCCGTTGTCCTCATCGTGGGCGTGGAATTTGGTGATGCGCTTGACCGACTTGTCATAGAGGGGATGGGTCTGCCTCCACTCGACAGCTACCACCACCGTCTTATCCATCTTGTCGCTCACCACGCGTCCAATCCTGGTCTTTCTTCGCCCTCTTATCATCTCATCTCTCCACGATTCCTCGCTGGCGCATTACCGTCTTTACCCTGGCTATGGTTTTTCGTACTTTCCTTAGCTCCTGGGGATTGTCAAGCTGGCGCGTGCTCAGGCGGAAGCGAATATTCATTAGCTCCCTATAGGTGCTATTCAACTCTGAGGTTAGTTGTTCATCTGTCAGGTTGCGAATTCCCAGAATGTCCAAGGGTATTCCCCCTATTCCGAGGCCTGCTAGGCATCACCTCGAGATATCATTGTCGTAGTGACCGGCAGTTTCTGGGAGGCCAGCCTCAGGGCCTCTTGGGCCACATCCTGCCCGATTCCAGACACCTCGAAGAGGATACGTCCTGGTTTGACAACGGCAACCCAGCGGTCGACACTGCCCTTTCCACCACCCATGCGGGTTTCCGCCGGCTTGGAGGTAACGGGCTTGTCAGGGAAGACGCGAATCCACACCTGCCCACCCCGACGGAAGTGGCGGGTGATGGCCCTGCGGGCGGCCTCTACCTGCCGCGCCGTGACCCAGGCGGTGGAGGTAGCCTTGAGGCCATAGTCGCCGAAGTCCACCTGATTTCCCGTCTGCGCACTGCCGCGGCGGTTGCCCTTATGCATTTTCCGATACTTGGTTCTCTTCGGCTGCAGCATCCTGCGATTCCTCCAAGGGCTCCTCTTGCCCTCCCACGGTAATCTCGATCAGTCGCATCTCTTCGGCCTCTGTTTCAGCCTCTATCTCCTTCGGCTCTGGCAAGATGTCGCCCTTGTAGATCCACACTTTTACTCCGATACGCCCCATGGCTGTGCGGGCTTCCGCCAGGCCATAGTCTATGTCCGCTCGAATGGTGTGGAGGGGTACACGTCCCTCCATCACTTTCTCCCGACGTGCTATCTCTATGCCACCTAGCCTGCCCGAGCAGATGACCTTTATGCCCAGCGCCCCGGCCTGCATGGCCCTGCCTACGGACTGATGCATGGCCCGACGGAACGCGATCCTCCGTCCCAGCTGCTCCGCAATGCTGGCAGCGACCAGTTGGGCGTCCAACTCCGGCTGGCGAATCTCCTGTACGTTTAGTCTTGCCCGTTTGTGGGTCAATCCCTCGACGGCCTTGCGCACATCCTCAACCCTCTGTCCTCCCCGGCCAATGACGATACCCGGTCTGGCGGAGTAGATGGTAACGACCAACTCCTGGGCGCCTCTCTCCAGCTCAACCCGAGATATGCCGGCCTCCGGAAGGCGAGATAGGATGGTCCGGCGTATCTGCAGGTCCTCCTGGAGGAGGGTGCGGTACTGGGAGGACTTTTTGGCGTACCATTTGGCCTGCCAGTCCTTGATTATCCCCAGGCGAAATCCCACGGGGTGAGTCTTTTGACCCATTAGGACTCCTCCTCTTCGTCAACCAGCACGGTGATATGGCTAGTGCGCTTTAAGATCCGGCTGGACTTGCCCCTGGACCTGGCTCTGAATCTGCGCAGGGTAACCCCGGGATCAGCGTAAATGGCTACAATCTTGAGGTCTCCTTGCGCCATCATGTTGTTGTTCTCTGCGTTGTTGGCAGCAGACTTGACCACTTTTGCCACTTCTTTGGCCACGGGGGTAGTCAGAAAGCGCAGAATCTCCAGGGCCTTTTCCACCTTTTGACCCCGGACGATATTGAGCACCCGGCGCGTTTTCTTTGGGGATACGCCCACGTTCTTTGCCACAGCTCTTACAGCCATTCTATGTCTCTACCTTCTCCTCGCCTGCGGGGTGATGCTCCTCACCTGGGTGGTGCGCTCGGACTTGGAGGAGTGGCCTCGAAACGTCCTGGTAGGGGAGAACTCCCCCAACCGATGACCTACCATATTCTCCGTGATGAAAATAGGGACGTGTCTGCGGCCATCGTGCACGGCGATGGTCAGGCCCACCATATCCGGCATGATCATGGAAGCCCTGGACCAGGTCTTGATCACGGCCTTGATCCCACTCCTCTGCAGAGCTTCCACTTTCTTCATCAGCTTGGGATGCACATAGGGCCCCTTTTTGATGGATCTGGACATCCTTTACCCCTTAGTTTCCTTTCCCATTGTTTCTGCCCTCTAACTCCTACGCCTTACAATCATTCTGCTGTCCTTATTGCGGCGACGTGTCCTATATCCCAGGGCTGGCTTGCCCCAGGGGGTCTTGGGCCCGGGCATTCCTATTCCGGAGCGGCCTTCCCCTCCCCCGTGGGGATGATCCCTGGGGTTCATGGCAGACCCTCTTACCTCTGGCCTGCGCCCCAGATGGCGTTTCCTGCCCGCCTTGCCCAGCTTGATGTTTTTGTGATCCACATTACCGACCTGGCCAATGGTGGCCATGCACTCCGGATTTAATCGGCGCACTTCCCCCGAGGGCATCCGGAGCAGGACGTAGCCCTCCTCCCGGGCCAGCACCTGAGCCGAGGTGCCAGCGCCTCTCACCAGTTGACCTCCCCTACCGGGGTGCATTTCCACGTTATGCACCGGGCTTCCCGACGGGATGAGCTTCAGGGGAAGGGCGTTGCCCACCTTGATCTCGGCGTTGGGGCCGGCAACAATGCTGGCTCCAACCGTTAGTCCCTGGGGTGCCAGGTTGTACCGCTTATCGCCATCGGCGTACTGGACCAGGGCGATGCGCGCAGAGCGGTTGGGGTCGTACTCAATGGCAACCACTTTGCCTGGGACCCCCGTCTTATCCCGCTTGAAATCTATGATACGGAGCCTTCGCTTGGAGCCTCCTCCCCGATGGCGAACCGTCAATCTGCCCTGAGCGTTCCTTCCCCCCTTCTTGCGCAGGGGGGCCACCAGGGCCTTCTCCGGTTTCTTCTTGGTAATCTCCTCAAAGGACGGGAGAACGACGCCCCGCCGGCCCGGAGATGTGGGATTTACGCTTCTCAGTGGCATCTAAGATTCCTCAAATACCTGAATCTTGTCCCCGGTTCGAAGGCTCACCACCGCCTTTTTCCAAGAGGGCTGCTGCACTAACTTTCGGCCAAACCGTTTTCTCTTGCCTTTGATGGTAAGCATATTAACCTCGGTCACTTTGACGCTGAAGGACTTCTCTACTGCTGCCCTCACCTGGGGTTTGTTGGCCCGGGAGTCCACCTCAAAGGCATACTTGTTGTGCCCATCTTGCAGGATGGTGCTCTTCTCAGTGATCAGTGGCCTGCGAAGGACCTCAAAGACGTGCAAAGCCATCTCCTTAGCTTTCTCCTTGTGGTGCTGGAGCTTCCACCTCTGCTCTGGTGTCGGCAAAGGCCCATAGCTCCTCCGCTCGCCGCACCGCATCCGCGGTCATGATAACACGGTCGTGATTCAGCAAGTCCAGGGCATTCAGCTGAGAGGCGGGTATGGTCTTTACCCGGTGAAGGTTCCGGGCAGAGAGGATCACGTCCATCTGGGAATTACGGGTCGTGATAAGGACGGGTGTAGTTATCCCCAGGTTGGACAGCACTCGCGCCATCTCCCTGGTCCTGGCTTGACTGAGGTGAAGCTCGTTCACTATCAACAGCTTCTCTTCGCGGGCCTTTTGGGAGAGGAGACAGCGGATGGCCCCGCGATTCATCTTCTTGGGAATGCGTTGTGAGTAGTCCCGGGGATGAGGCCCAAAGACTATACCCCCACCACGCCATTGGGGTGCTCGGATGCTGCCCGCCCGTGCCCGGCCGGTGTGCTTCTGTCGCCAGGGCTTTGCTCCTCCACCGGATACCATGCCCCGCGTCTTGGTGGCAGAAGTCCCTTGGCGGGCATTGGCCATGTGAGCCACGGCCACCTGGTGTACCAGGGCCTGGTTCATGGGCACATCGAAAAGGCTTTCGCTTACCTCAATAGTGTCCATCGTTGCTCCAGAGGAGTTCCAGAGGGGAAGCTGCATTGTCTACGTCCTCCTCCGAGATTCTTTGATCATTAGCATCCCGTTCCTGGCTCCTGGTACAGCCCCCTTGACCAGCAGGAGATTACGTTCCTGGTCTACCTGCACCACCTTCAGGTTGGTGGCGGTGACTCTTCGATATCCCATGTGCCCCGCCATTGGAGTACCCTTCCAAACTCTTCCCGGGGAGGTGCCTGCGCCAATGGAACCGGGGGACCTTTGGCGGTCCGACTGTCCATGGGTCTTTGGGCCACCTGCGAAGTGGTGGCGCTTCACCCCTCCTGCGAATCCCTTGCCCTTGGATACGCCGATAACGTCCACCAGATCCCCTGGCTGGAAAATCCCCACGTCTATCCTTTGTCCTATCTGAGCATCTCCCAGGTCGTCTGCCCTGAACTCCCTCAAGTATCGGAGGGGAGTCACCCTTTTCAGATGACCCGCCTCAGGCTCGTTGAGCTTCTTGGCCTCTTCATAGCCAAGCTGTACCGCTTGGTAGCCGTGCCTCTGCCTGGTCTTGACCTGGGTGACTACGCAGGGCCCTGCCTCGACGACGCTTACAGGTTCCACCGCGCCGTCCTCCAGGAAGACGCGTGTCATACCCTGTTTCCGTCCCAATATGCCTTTCATAAGTCTTCCTAATAACTAGAGTTTGATGGAGATGTCCACACCCGCAGGCACGCTGAGCCGTGTGAGGGCGTCAATGGTTTTGGAGCTGGGGTCCAGAATGTCTATGAGGCGCTTGTGAGAGCGCAGCTCAAAGTGCTCTCTGGAGTCTTTGTCTATATGAGGAGAGCGGATGACGCAGAATCTCTTGATGGACGTGGGCAATGGCACAGGCCCAGCCACGCCCGCGCCGGTCCGCTCCGCTGCCTCCACTATCTGGGTTGCGGAGAGGTCCAGGACCTTGTGGTCAAATGCCCTTAGTATTATGCGAATTTTCTGCTGTGGCATATCTCTTATCCTAATGCTCTTACCAGTTCCTGGGCCACTCCCTGAGGAACCTCCTCGTAGTGGTGGAACGCCATGGACTGGCTGGCTCTTCCCTGGGTAAGGGAACGCAGTGTGGTGATGTATCCGAAGGTCTCAGCCAGGGGCACAAAGGCCCGCACAATCTGCAAGGCCTCCTGGCCTTCGATGCTGCGAATACGGGACCGCCGACCGCCCAGGTCGCCCAACACCTCCCCCAGGAACTCTCCAGGGGTGACTACTTCTATCTCCATAATGGGCTCCAGAAGCACGGCTTTGGCCCTTCTCACACCCTCTTTGACACCCATGGAGCCCGCCATTCTGAATGCTATCTCCGATGAGTCCACGGGGTGATAGCTCCCATCTACCAGGGATATCTTCATATCTATCACGGGGTAGCCAGCCAGGACGCCGGTCTCCAGAGCCTCTCTTACCCCCTTCTCCACCGCGGGAATATACTCTCTGGGGATGACCGCTCCCACTATTCGGTTCTCGAACTGGACGCCGCTGTTCCTCTCCAGGGGCTCAAGCTCCAGCCACACGTGTCCGTACTGTCCGTGGCCTCCCGTCTGGCGTATGAATCTGCCCTCTGCCCTCGCGGGCAGGGTGATGGTCTCTCGATAGGATACCTTGGGTCGGCCAATGTTGGCTGCCACCAGAAACTCCCTCTTCAGCCTCTCCACCAGCACCTCCAGGTGCAACTCTCCCATACCCGACATTATTGTCTGCCCGGTTTCATCATCTACCTTGATCCTGAAGGTGGGGTCTTCCTCCGCCAGCTTGATAAGGGAGTCGATGAGCTTTTCCTGGTCCATCTTGGTCTTGGGCTCAATGGCCACGGACACCACCGGTTCCGGGAAGTGAATGGCCTCCAGAATCACGGGCGAGCCTTCATTGCAAATGGTGTCCCCTGTGAAGGTGTTTTTCAATCCCACGGCGGCGGCGATATTGCCAGCGGAGACTACCTCTGTTTCCTCCCGACGGTTGGCATGCATGCTGAGCACTCTACCCATCCGTTCACGAATGCCCTTGGTGGAGTTGTACACGGAGGTCCCAGTTTTCACTTGACCGGAATACACCCGGAGGTACACCAAGCGACCTACGTGGGGATCTGTCATGACTTTGAAGGCCAGGGCGGAGAAGGGAGAGTTCTCATCAGCCTCGATAGATACCTCCTCACCCGATTTGGGATGGATCCCCCTGACAGGGGGCACGTCCAAAGGGGAAGGGAGGTAGTAGCAAACGGCATCCAGCATAGCCTGGATACCCTTGTTGCGAAGGGCGCTGCCACACAGCACCGGGACAAGGGTGTTCTTTATGGTGGCTCTCCTCAGAGCTTGTCTTATTTCCTCTTTGGAGATGGGCTGCTCCTCCAGGTATTTAGCCATCAGAATATCGTCGGTTTCTGCTACCTTTTCCACCAGCCGATCCCTGTAGTTGCGGACTTCTTCTCGCATCTCCTGTGGAACAGGGGATTCCTGGGGGATGTAGTTTCCATTCTCCGGAAACATCGTTGCTGTTTCTTCTATCAGGTCTACTACTCCCTTGAAGGAGCTCTCTGCTCCCATTGGGAGCTGAACTGCCACAGGGTTGGCTCTAAGACGGTGGGCGATCATATCTACAGTGCGCTGAAAGTTAGCCCCTACCCTGTCCATCTTGTTGATGAAGCAGATACGGGGCACATGATACCCGTCGGCTTGCCTCCATACCGTCTCCGACTGGGGCTGTACTCCCGCCACCGCGTCAAAGACCACCACTCCACCGTCCAGAACTCGCAGGCTCCTCTCTACCTCCGCGGTGAAATCCACGTGCCCCGGCGTATCTATGATATTGATACGGTAATCCTTCCACTCGCAGGTGGTAGCCGCGGCAGTGATGGTGATTCCCCGCTCCCTTTCCTGGGCCATCCAGTCCATCACTGTAGTACCCTGGTCCACGTTGCCTATCTTGTAGGTCCGTCCCGTAAGGAACAATACCCGCTCAGTGACGGTGGTCTTGCCAGCGTCTATATGAGCGATAAAACCTATATTCCGAATACGATCCACGGGAAATCTCTCCAATCCAGTTCAAGGGAGCTGCTTATCGGTCTGTGGTTGAAACCTCACCACCTGTAGTGCACGAAGGCCCTGTTGGCCTCGGCCATGCGGTGGATTTCTTCTCTTCTTCTCACTGCTGCTCCCTGTCCCCTGGAAGCCTCCTGAAGCTCCAGGGCCAGCCTCTCCGCCATGGGGCGTCCGGTCCTGGCGCGGCTAGCCCTGAGGATCCAACGCATGGCCAGGGATAGCTGCCTGTTGCTTCTTACCTCTACGGGCACCTGGTATGTGGCGCCCCCCACCCGCCGGGGTTTCACCTCTAGCTGTGGAGTGGCATTCCTTATCGCCTGGTTGAAGGTCTCCATAGGGTCCCTGGAGCTCTCCTTTTCCACTAGATCCAAAGCATTGTAAACGATGCGCTGGGCAACGGATTTCTTGCCTCGAGTCATTAGCCTGTTGATGAAGCCGGCCAAATATACACTGTTGTACTTGGGGTCGGGCGAAATTTCTCGCGGGGTAGCGCGTCTGCGGCGAGCCATGATCCTATCTACCTGGCCTTGCTATTTTCTTGGTTCCATATTTGCTGCGCCCGCGTTTTCGATCTACCACCCCGGTGCAGTCCAAGGCCCCTCTGATAATGTGGTACCGGACTCCTGGGAGGTCCTTTACCCTGCCTCCCCGTATGAGCACTACCGAGTGCTCTTGAAGGGTGTGGCCTTCCCCAGGGATGTAGGCTGTTACCTCCATTCCATTGGCCAAGCGAACGCGGGCAACCTTCCTCAAAGCCGAGTTGGGTTTCTTTGGAGTCACTGTGCGTACCTGAACGCAGACGCCCCTCTTCTGGGATGAGCCACTGGTTCGCTTTACGCGGTTCTTCAGGGAGTTAAAGCCATACCGCAGAGCCGGGGCTTTGGTCTTCTTGATTACCCTGACCCTGGGCTTTCTCACCAACTGGTTCACTGTAGGCATATAAAGGCTCCCGAATTCGAGTGACCGAAACACAAAGATTGGTTCCAAGTGCCAAATGTTAAATTTATAGCCAGACAGTGATTTTGTCAAGATACCGATGTATTATCCGTAAATATCCGACAGTCAGGCTCCTTTCGTGAGGGGTGTGTGTAGTCCAAGGCCGAGGTGAGGCCGGTGGTAATGATACCGCTCCAAGAACATTTCTGCAGCCTCCTGGCAGGAAGGCAGGTCCGCA
>JBDRIA010000007.1:0-38133 GCA_043816345.1 Chloroflexota bacterium | reverse complement strand
TTTGCAACCCCGCCCCGTAGTGTTACCATACCCACGAACACCCCCGTGTTCTCTGTTTGGGCACTCGTGGATCCTTATTCTTAGCGTGGGCACACCATCGGTTTTCCGGGCTGCCTGGCATTTTGTGGCAATTGGTGGACTCTGCTTCCTTGACGCCCCCTGGGAAAGAACCCTAGAATGGGCACCATAGGATGCCTATTCGGGGTGAACGAATGATTCTTTTGGGAGTGGACCCTGGCCTTCTCCGAATGGGATACGGAGTGATAGAGGCTCAGGGGAGTAAGGTGCGATTGAGGGAAGGCGGGACCATCCAGGGCGGCCCTGCCTCGACCCCGTTAGAGAAAAGATTGGTCACCCTGTATGATGGCATCCGGGAGGTGATGGTGGAGTACAGCCCCGAGGCTGTGGCCCTGGAAGATGTCTACTCCCACTATGCCTACCCCAGTACAGCGGTACTCATGGGCCACGCCCGCGGCGTGGTCTGCCTGATGGCAGCTCAGAGAGGGATACCGGTGTTCAACTACGCTTCCACGCAGGTGAAACACTCCATGGTCGGGAGTGGCAGGGCTAGCAAGGCGCAGGTGCAAAGGGCCATCCAGGCGCGACTGAACCTCTCGCAGGTCCCGGAGCCCAACGATGTGGCCGATGCCCTGGCCCTGGCTCTGTGTCACTGGCAAATGGCCAGAGCAGCGGAAATGATTTTGCAGGGGCCTAAGGCGCACTGAAGGCCCCTATGCTGGTGCAATAAACGGTGATCAACTACCTCAAAGGCATTATCCGGCGTATCTATAAGGAGGAGGCCCGCGTAGTCCTGGACGTGAATGGCGTTGGCTACGAGCTGCTTCTCCCGTACTTCGTTATGCGCTCCTTCGAAGAAGAAGGAAGAGGAGAGGGTGATGAGATGGAGATGGAGATATACTTCCATGTGTCGGAGAGGCAGCCTCGTCCGGTACTGGTAGGCTTCCGAAAAGAGTTTGAGCGGACCTTCTTCGAGAAGCTCATTCAGGTGGAAGGTGTGGGAGTGGGCACTGCCGCCCGCGCTCTGGTGTTCTCCGTTTCCACCATAGCCCTGGCCATAGAGGACGGGGACACGAGCCTGCTGGTGAAGATGCCTGGAATAGGGAAGAGGATGGCGGACAAGATGGTCGCCACCCTGAAGGGCAAGGTAGCAGAGTGGGCACTGCTAAAGGATGAGGGGTATACCACCGTTCCCACTGCCGCAGTGCACGCCGACGTCCAGGAAGAGGTGGTGAGTGTGCTGGTGAACCTGGGGCATCGCCGCGCCGAGGCCCGGCAAAAGGTAGAGGTGGCGGCCAAGGCCAATCCCGCGGCCAGGGCCCCCCAGGAGCTGCTGAGAGAGGTCTTTCGCCTGGAACGGGAATCGAGCGAGTAAATGCCTAGAGAACGCATCATAAAAGAGAGCGGCCAGACCCAGGAGGTGGAGGAAGGACGTGAAGAGCAGCTCATATGGAGCCTGCGCCCCCGCACGCTGGGGGAGTACGTGGGCCAGCGCCAGGTGGTGGAGAGCCTGGGTATAGCCATAGATGCCGCCAGAGAGCGTCAAGAACCTCTGGAACACGTCCTCTTTCACGGCCCACCGGGGCTGGGGAAGACTACTTTGGCCCACATCATCGCCAAAGAGATGGGGGCAGAGTTAGTCCATACCTCGGGCCCGGCTCTGGAGAAACCCGTGGACATCGTGGGCATTCTCTCTAACCTGAATGCGGGAGAGGCGCTGTTCATAGATGAGATCCACCGGTTGCCCCACACAGTGGAGGAGTACCTGTACTCCGCTATGGAGGACTTCCAGGTGGATTTCATCTACGGCAAAGGGGCATTTGCCAGGACCCTCCCCTTTCAACTCAAGCGATTTACCCTCATTGGAGCGACTACCAGGGCGGGACTTCTCACGCCGCCACTGCGCGACCGCTTTGGAATGATTTACCACCTGGACTTCTACTCGACGAAGGAGTTGACAGAGGTGGTGAGGCGCTCCTCTGAAATCCTCAAGGTGAATATAGACCAGGAGGGAGCCCGGGAGATCGCCAGCAGGTCCAGGGGGACCCCCAGGGTGGCCAACCGGTTGCTACGCCGAGTGAGAGACTACGCCCAGGTGAAGGCTCAGGGATCTATCACTGGAGACGTGGCGGACACTGCCCTGACCCGGGAAGGGGTGGATGAGCTGGGACTGGACCGGCTGGACCGGCTGTATCTGAGCACCATCGCCGAAAACTACGGCGGTGGCCCAGTGGGCATAGATGCCCTGGCTGCCACCGTAAACGAAGAGGCACAGACCCTTGTTGATGTGGTGGAGCCTTTTCTGCTGAAGATGGGGTTTGTCCTCAGAACACCAGGGGGGCGCAAGATCGGGGAGGCGGCCATGGAGAAGCTTGGCCTAAGGGAACAGGGGAGGCTGCTGTAGGGGATCTGGCCTAGCCATGCCAGGCCTCGGAATCCGTTGAATCTATGCGATGAACCACTAGACGAAATCGGCTATAGGAGGACTTGACGTGATCTACGAGCTACGAATCTATGAGGCCATGCCGGGGAAGATGCAGGCACTCAATCAGAGGTTTGCCAACATCACCATGAAGTACTTCGGAAAACATGGCATTAACACGGTGGGATTCTGGACTGAGGACATCGGGACCAGCAATACCCTTGTATACATGCTGGCCTTCGATGACTTGGCCCATCGGGAGCGGGCGTGGAGCGCCTTTAGAGCGGACAGCGAGCGGTTACAACTCTTCGCCGAGACGGAGCGCGAGGGGCCCCTGGTTGCCAGGGTCATCAACCGCATTCTCAGGCCCACGGACTATTCTCCCATGCAGTAGTGATTTCCTTTGCGCTAGCTCATTGACAGGGGAGACGAAGGGATATAGAATCCTCCAAAATGAATGCAATAGTCTGTGCCTGACCCGCTGAATTGCTAGCTGGTGTCTCTATGCTAGGCCTCCTCTACTTATGACTATTCCTCCTCTTTGTGTGAGGGAAGGAATCTCATTCAAAGTCACTTCAATCTCCACTCGTACATCATCTATTCGCATGTCTTAGATGCCCTGGTATATTCACTTATCCAAGGTTTAGCGAGCAGGGAGTAGGGGTTTGCAACAGGCATGGCGTCCCAGGCCGGGCGATAGGGTAGTAAGGCACCCCCGCGAGGAAGAGATCAGGCCGCTGCACATTGCCGTGGCTCCGCCGCGAGTTCCTCCCAAGAACTTCGGTTCCCCGTACATGCTGATGGGAGGTTTTGCTTCCCTCATCGGTGTGGGGACTCTGTTACTGCTCCTGCCCTTCACCAATACCCAGGGAGGCATAACCCCCTTTACAGATGCTCTCTTCACCGCTACCTCCGCCGTTACCGTCACCGGTCTGGTGGTGGTGGACACCCCAACGTACTGGAGCTTTTCGGGACAGCTCATAATCATGGTTCTCATATTCACCGGGGGGTTGGGGATCATGACCAGTGCCACCTTCCTCCTCATCATCATCGGTCAGCGCATCACCCTGGCTAACCGTCTGCTGATGAGGGAGAGCCTGGGCGTCAATCAGCTGGGGGGGTTGATCAGGCTTACTTTGCGCATTGTCTACGCCGTGGTAGCTATACAGATAGTCGGATTCCTTGTCCTGTTCCTGAGGTTGGTCAGTGAATATCCCGTAGCAACGGCCCTGTGGCAGTCGGCCTTTCACGCCGTTTCCGCCTTCAACAATGCAGGGTTCGTTATCTTCCCCGACTCCCAGAGCCTGAGCGCTTTCCAACAGGACTATCGCCTCCTTATTCCCATGATTATTCTCATCGTAGTAGGAGGGTTGAGCTATAGTGTTTGGGTAGACCTTTTCCGCTATCGCAGGTTCGTCCGCTACACCCTTGACACCAAGCTGGTCGTTGTCTTAACCACAGCGTTGCTTCTCTTGGGGGCTGTGGTCATTTTTGTTGCCGAGTATGCTAATCCAGCTACTTTTGGGTCACTGCCTGTTTGGACTAAGATCCTTGACTCCTTTGTCCTCACCGCCAGCAGCAGAACAACCGGGTTCACCACGGTGGATTTCGGAGACATGGAGCAGCACAGCAACGTCTTCCTCACCGGGCTGATGTTCATTGGAGGGGCTTCCGCTTCCACTGCCGGGGGCATCAAGGTGAACACCTTTGCCGTGCTGCTGGTCGCGGTCCTGTCCTCCATCGGCGGGAAAACCCACGTCACGGCTTTCGGCAGGGAGATACCCCAGCCCCAGGTCTATCGTGCCCTGACGGTGCTAATGCTGGGGATAACAATGGTCTTCACTGTAGCTTTCTTCCTGACCATTAGCGAGGGCTTCCCGTTTATTCAGATACTGATTGAGACTGTGTCCGCCTTTGCCACCGTTGGATTGTCAACGGGGATTACCAGCGAGCTATCCCAGTTGGGTAGGCTAATCATTATTCTTACCATGTTCCTGGGAAGGGTGGGGCCCCTTACCCTGGCCCTGGTACTGGCTCAGCGAGAAAAAGCTGCTCCCTACCGATATGCCGAAGAAAGAGTTAAAATAGGGTGAGGTGAAATGGCTAAATCAGTGATGGTAATAGGGTTGGGCAGATTCGGGTCCAGCGTGGCGCATACTCTCTTTCAGATGGGGTACGATGTGCTGGGCATCGACACAGATGAGAAGGTGGTGCAAGCCAACCTGGGTCAGATAACGTACAGCGTCCGGGGAGACGCCACTGACGAGACGACCCTGCGGGAGTTGGGTGGATCTAACTTCGACGCAGTCATAATCGCGGTGGGCTCAGATATGCAGGCCAGCCTGATGACCTCGGTGCTCCTGGCTACTCTGGGCGTGCCTCTCATTGTCGCTCGAGCCGAGAACCAGCTTCACGGCAATACTCTTGAGAGGATTGGCGTACATAGAATAATCTACCCCGAGCAGGAGATGGGGGAATTACTGGCCCACAGCCTGTTCAATCCGGATGTCTTGGAATACATGGACCTGACGACCGACTTTGGCATAAGCAAGATAAGGGTGCCCGACTCACTTGCTGACTTGAGCCTCAAGGAGGCGGGCCTGGGTGGTGCCAGGCACAAATACGGGGTGGCAGTCATTGCAATAAAGCGAGGTAAAGAAGTGACATTGGCCCCCGATGAGGACGAAACACTTCGCAAAGGGGATACCCTCGTGGTGGCCGGTAAAGACGATCAGCTGGAGAGACTGCATTCGCCGAGACTGGAATGAGCACAAGAAAGAACCTAGTGCTTGCTGGCAGAAATGAACGTGTCATCGAGAGAAGAGATGAGACCCTGGACTGGGTTCAGGAGTGATATAATAGACGTAGGTTATTCTGAATCTGCCTTCACCGGACGAGATATTCAGATGTTTAAGCCACTTGACACAAATTGTGCCAATTTATGTAGGCTCAATACTTGATGTACGGGGATACGCGCCTTATAATTTGCCACTGATGTAGGAGATGTCTCTCATGGGTAGTATGGAGCAACTCAGGCAATGCCTGTAGAAAAGATCCTGGTGCCGGTGCAAGGCAACAGTTGCGATGATGAAGTGCTGCGCTTGGCGGGTGAGATAGCCAAGGGTAGCAAGGCAAAGGTGCATGCTCTGTACATAATCAAGGTTAAGCGAGACCTGCCTCTGGACGCAGAGATATCGCAGGAAACATCTAAAGCGGAGAAAGTGCTGCATCACCTGGAGCAGTTAGGGAGAGAGAGAAAGTGCTCTCTGGAGGCAACGCTGCTTCAGGCCAGAGATGTAGGTCCCGCCGTGGTGCAAGAGGCGGTGGAAAGAAGAGTGGATCTCATAGTGATGCAAATGCCCTACAAGAAACGCTTTGGATCCTTTACCCTTGGCGATACCATCCCTTACATTCTCAAGAATGCTCCCTGTCGAGTGATCCTATGCAGGGAAGCCATGACCCTTAAGACCAACAATGGTCCAGCCCGCGGCTAGATGTGAGTTATGAGAGTCCTGGTAATGGGCTGTGGCAGAGTGGGAGCCATGGTCGCCATAGCTTTGTGGGAAGAGGGACACCAGGTCGTTGTTCTGGATGCCGACGCCGAGAGTTTGCGCCGTTTGCCGGAGGAGCTTCAACAGAAAGCCATAGTAGGGGATGGTACCCTGGAGGAAGACCTGAGAAAGGGGGGCATTGAGGGTACAGATGCCTTCGTGGCCGTTTCAATGAGGGACACTGCCAACATCCTGGCCGCGCAGATGGCCAAGCACGTGTTTCAGATAACCAAGGTGATTTGCCGGATAGATGACACAGCCCGCCACAAGATTTATACGGAGCTGGGCCTGAAGGCGGTGAGCTCAACCCAACTGATCTCTGACCTGATATTAGAAGCGGTTCATAGCTAGACGCCCATGTATATCATCGTAGTAGGAGCAGGCAAAGTGGGATACCATCTTGCCAAAGCCCTCTTGAAAAGCGAGCACGAAGTCTTCATTATCGAGCGTTCCCCTCTTAAGTGTGAGACCATCAGAGAAGAGTTGGGAAGCCTGGTAGTTGTGGGGGATGGTTGTGAGACGGGAGTATTGAAGGAGGCGGGCACTTCCCGGGCCGACGTGCTCATCGCAGTCACGGGGAATGACGAGGACAACCTGGTAGCTTGCCAGATAGCCAAACACCGGTTCAAGGTGCCCAGGACCATCTCGCTTATCAACGACACAAATAACGAGAGACTGTTCATAGAGTTGGGGATTGATGTCTGCGTGAGCAGCACGGACATTATCCTGTCTCACATAGAAGAGGAGCTTCCTGCACATTCACTGGTTCACTTTATGGCAATCAAGGGATCCAATCGTGAAGTGGTGGGTATTCGCATACCCCCAGACGCGGCGGTAGTAGGTCAGGTTCTGGGACAAGTGCCCATACCGGATGGTAGCTTAATCTCCTTCATAGTGAAGAAAGATGGTACCATCTTTGTGCCCAACACCGAGGCCGTTCTGGGTCCCGAGGATGAGGTAGTGGTCATAACTACTGTCGAGGGCGAAGAAGCCTTGCGGGAGGCCCTGACAGGGGCGGCCTAGTGGCATGGCAAAACAGATAGCCTACTTTGGCCCAGCCGGCACTTTCACCGAGGCGGCAGCTCTGCGGTACGATCCCGAGGCCCAGCTTATACCTTTTACCTCTATTGCTGCCGTGGTTGCCTCGGTGGAGTCAGGAATGGCGGAAGAGGGTGTAGTACCCATAGAAAACAGCCTGGAGGGGTCGGTTACCGATACCCTGGACCTGCTGATCCATGATTCTAGCCTGTCCATCCGCCACGAGATAGTGATTCCCATAGAGCACTGCCTTCTGGTCAAGCCGGGGGTCTCGGCTCAGGAGATCAGTGTGGTCTATTCCCATCCTCAGGCCTTGGGGCAGTGTCGGCGCTTTATCGAAAGATGTTTTCCCAAGGCTCAGGCCGTAGCCGCTCTAAGCACCGCGGCCGCGGTGGAAGATATGCTTCAGAGCCGGTCACCGGCGGCGGCCATCACTACCAGGAGGGCGGCGGAGATCTATGGAGCGGAGATTCTAGCCCAGGGCATTCAGGACAACCCTGCCAACCACACTCGATTTGTGGTCCTGGCTCAGCATGACCATCCTCCCACCGGGCGAGACAAGACCTCCTTGTGCTTCTCCTTCGATGATGACCGCGCCGGTATGCTTTACTCGGTACTAGGACAGTTCGCGACGCGGAACATCAACCTGGCAAAAGTGGAGTCCCGTCCAAACAAGGAGAGTCTGGGGCGCTACGTTTTCCTGGTGGACTTGGATGGGCACAGGGAGGACGTTTCCGTGCAGGAGGCCCTTACCAGTGTGAAGGCCGAGGTCTCCATGATGAAGATCTTTGGCTCCTATCCCCGCTACGCTAGCCCGTAGAGGCTACGAACATTTCACTCTTCCCTGGGGTGGACAGCTTCACTTCAAAAATCCTGTCAGGACTTTTGAAGTGGCTACTAGCTAACGGGTTCTTCCCGATTGGCGGATAATGGCTCTTCGGTGCTGTCTCCTTCCCGTCCTGCTCTCATCCGGCTGACCATAGTCCTGCCCTCTTCAATCGCCTCTCGCAGACGTTCCCTGGCCTCTGCCGTCAACTCCTCTGCCACGTGCCTCAACTCCGCTGTCCTCTCCATCACTTGGGCCCGGGTCTCTTCTCCAAGCCTGGGGGCAAGGAGAAGCCCCGCCAATGCTCCTATGATTCCTCCCAGGATAAGCCCTGTGCCAAACCCTGATCCGCTATTATCACTTGCCATTTTTCTTTCCTCCTTTACCGCGTGAAAGCCCCAGAATAAAGGCCACCACCCGCCCGGCGGTATACGACAGGGTGGAGGCACCGATCAGAGGCTTGATTACCTTCTCCGACAGTTGAGAGATTGCTTCCTGGGCCTGTTTCATGGTGGCCTTTGCCGAATCCAGGGTTGGCGCCACCTTGCGGTATACAAGCAATCCCAGAACAGTGGCAATCACCATTGCCAGGACACCAACCATAGCGAAGAGGATTATGGTCAGGTCTCGGATAACGGCTACTTCGTGTGCGCCCATCCCCTACTTCTCCTTTTCTTTCTCCCCCCTGTCCTTCGCTTGCGACCTTCATCCATATAGTATCACAGGCCCTTACCACTCTCAAAGTGCGGCGAATCCGGAAGGACGCGGTATATCTGCACTGCGGGATTGACGTACACTAGCTCCAGGTCAGTGCCCAACATGCGATCGAATTTATCCAGGCCCATCTGGGGGTAGTAATGGCGCTCCAATTCTCCTACGTAGATGTACTCCACCCGATACTTGTCAAGAAGCTCCAGGGTTTCCTCTGTGCTTGTGGTGGAGTAGATGCGGCGGACGTCTCCAATGCGTTCTCCAATGATGGGGCCATAGCCCCGCTGCTGGGACTGATGGTTGTCCCATCCCAGCACCGTTGGCAGGCCGGTATAAATGGATACCCTGCCATGCAAGCTCCTGTAGAGTTCTCCCTGCCCCTCCAGGACCACAGGAGAACCCTTGATGTTCTGTCCCCGGAGCCACTGGATGGCCTCGTAGTCCCAGGCAAGCTTCTCACTACCCCGGCCGTGGTCGAAGGTGTACCGGGCGTCGGCCATGTAGGCCATCCCATTTAAGGTGAGAGGCAAGACCTGAAACCGGTCACGCAGGCGATCCTGGGTCCCCGCCACGGTGTATATGGAGCTGCCCAGGAGCAGGGCAAGAAACAGCATCATCCATGCCCCTCCGAACACTCTGCCCACCAGATTTACCGATACCATTCTCAAAATGGCCCGGCCAAATTCCATGCGCCACAGGAGATACGCGGCCACGATTCCCAGGAGTATCCACGCCTGAAGGTAGAACTTGAACACAGTGTTCATGCGGGCTATGTCGCCCTTAATGGTCACGATCTCCACTCCCATGCCCAGGGCCAGGGCCATCCCGAGTAGTGCCAGGGCAAAGAGTCCATATGGCAACTCCTCTTGAGAGGAGAGCCATGTCCATGCCAGTATAGCGGTGGGTACGATGAGCAGAGATATAAAAGCCACGGTGGTGTAACCGCTTACCACGAGCGTAATCAAGGAGGCCAGAGGCAGGCTTACTAGCAGCACAAGCCTGAGGGCCTTGCCGGAGTCCGAGGCCAGTTCCTCGGACTTTTCTTTGATCCCCCCACCCCCGATGAGGCCGGTAATTGTTTTCAAAAAGCCCGGGAAATAGCTGCGGGCCCGGTAAACCAGGAAGGTCGTCACTACAAAGATGAACAGGCCGTGAACGCCTAGATAGGCGTGAAGGGGCGTCTGCCACTTGCTAGGGAAGATGCCGTTGGAAAAAGAGTGATAGTTGTCTATGAAGGGAGCGAACAGCAGGGTTGTGGCCCAGTACAGGAATGCCCCCTGGATGGCGACGCGCACCATCAGCGAGATGTTGATGCGGCGGGCGCGTGCGTACTCCCCGATGAGTATTGCCGCCACACCTATGACCAGGTAGGTGGGGAAATCCCACGTGTTGATTGCCCTCAGAGAGCCCACCGCCAGGGCCAGGGCCAGGAGGTGGAACACCCTGGAGGCTAACCCCAGGCCATTCTTGAGTCGCAGCGCCAGGTTGAGGGCCATGCCCAGGGAAAGGAGGGTGAAGGGAATTGCCATAAGATGGGCGTGGAGGTCGGCGAAGAGGAAGGTGAAGAAGGGGAACTCGGTGATCTCGTAGCCGCGGGGGTCGCCCGGAGGTATCAAACGGCTGCTGCGCCAGAAGTCGAAGGTGCCGAAGGGCTGGTTATCGCCCCACACCCTGGCCAGGCCCTGTCCCACCTGGACGATGCCATCCAGATTGCCCATAAGCGCCACGAAGAAGACCGCCGCCAGCCCTGCCAGCACCGGCGATGCCCTGCTATCGGCCATGCCCCTGCTGCGGCGTGTACCTTCTGCCAGGTTGTATACCAGGGAAAAGACCCCCACGGTGGTAAGGGCGAAGAACAGGGGGATGGCCAGGTTGAAGGCTACCTCCGGCAGTATGCCTGTAACCTTGATGAGGCTTGCCACAATGAACTGCCCGAAATAGTAGTAGTTGATGTATCCCCCGGCGAACCAGGGATCGTAGGGGGGCATGTATGTGGAGCGTACCACCGCGTTGAGGTAGGCCATCTCCATGGGCTTCTCACCCCCCTGGAAGGGATGCCACAGATCTGGATTCGCGGCCCGAATCAGCAGGAACAGGAGGAAAGAGCCCATAAAGATGGCCTCTCCTATTACCACCAGGCGGAGGTTTTCACGGAAGAAGGCGGATAAGTCAACCCGGCGAGTGTAGACGACTACAAGGGAGGCGGTTGCCACCAGAAGGGCCGCCAGGAGAACGGAGTTCCGCGAGAACGGCATCCACTGTAGGCTGGCGAAGAGCCATGCCAGGTAGGCCGCGAGGAGAATACTCAGAGGTTTGGACAGCAGGTATCCCCGGTCGGGAAGGGCTTTGAAGAGGAAAAGAGTGAGGGGCAAGCCCAGAAGCGCCAACCCCTGTATCCAGATTATCCATATGGCGGCGGAGAAGCGGTTGGACAGACTCTGGGGGTCAAAGATGGCGGTCCAGGTCCCGCCCTGACGCTGGGCTGCCAGAGCCGCATCGGACAGCATCAAGCTCTTGACCTCGGCATCACTTGGGGTATCCTCCAGCAGGCGGCCCAGTATCTCCGAGGTGCTCAGACGCTCCTGGTTCTTGAATATGAGCACTTTGGGATGGTCGTACACGCTGAAGCTTTCGTCGGCGTAGCCCAGGTTCATAGCGAAGGGAGCTGCACGGAAAGGCCCCAGAGCTTCGGGAATAGGCAGATCTGGGCGCGAGAGTGTGTCGTCCACAAAGGCCAGACCCAGCAGTTCAGGGTATGTGGCCTCCCAGTGCTCCAATTCATAGCCCAGCTCCCCTCCAAAGAGCTTGCGGTAATAATCGCCGCTCTGGGGGTATCTCTCTGGCACCCGGGGAATGCTCCCGTAGAGGCGATTGCTGAAGAAGACCAGGTAGTCGGCCCCGGCGAGCTGCTCCGCCACCCGGGTTATCTTGTCTTTGCCTCCACTGTACGAGACATTATCGGAATCGTACATCTTCATGCAGCTTACGGCGTCCCACTGGTTGCCGCAGCCGAGCCTGTAGCCGAGTAGCTTGGGCAGTTGCTCCTCCCAGTGCTCTATGAGTATGACCGACCCGGCGGGCACGTTTTGTCTGATCCACTGAGAGGCTTGCATTGCGGTATGGGGCTGGTTATAGATGTTCATGTAGGAGAGGGCATAGAAGCCCGTGGCGACGATTACGAAGCCTATACCCCAGTGTGCCAGGGCCGTCTGATGGGGCCTGTGCTCTGCAATCCAGTCCCGTACCCAGAAGAGCATCCGAGACCCCAATATGAGAAGGAAGGGTGTCAGGGGAAGCATGTAACGGAGGAACTTCACTTGGAGGTAGCCCATGAGGAAGAAGTAGGGAATGACCCACGCCAGGAGTAGCAAGTCGCCCTTGTTGCGGCTGGCCGCGGCCAGCAACGCGGTGAATAGAACGGATACCCAGGCCACAATCCCCAAGGGCAGCCCCAGGCCGAAGAGAGCCAGCTGTCGTATGTGGTACCAGAATGGCGTGGTGTCGATGTACTGCTGTGTGAAGGGCAGTCCCGAGGTGCCGCGAGCCATGTCGTACTGGGCTCCTATGTCGCAGGCAAAGTAGTTACTGTCCAGGAACCCAAGAAAGGAGAAGGGTACGTGGCACGGATCGGGCCGATACCAGTCCAGGAAGGCGTAAGGGGTGGTGATGAAGAATGCAACGATGGTTACCGCTCCTCCCAAGATGAGGTTGCGGATGATAGGGGCCAGTAAAGCTCTTGAGGGCCTTAACAGGGCAAATCTTTCTCCCGGGCCCCCGAATGCGTAGATGGCATGAGCGGCCACAAAGGCCAGGAATAGAGGTGCGACGCTTATCTTGGAGGCCAGGGCCAAACCGATGAAGGCCCCAGCCAAGACGGAATCCCTCAGGCGTCCCTCTTGCATAACCCGGGCCATGAAGTACACCGAGACCACGATGAAAAAGGTCAGGTAGGTGTCCACGGCATAGAAGTGGCTCAGTTGGATGTGCAGCACCGCCAGGGCTGCCAGTAGCGATGCCAGTATCCCCACACGCCGGCTATAGAGACGTGTTGCCAGGAGGAACACGAATATCACAGTGCCCACGTCCGACAGGGCGGAGAGGCTTCTGCCCACGAACCGCAGGTCGTGGAAGTCCAGGTCTTTGAAGGGAGAGATGACTGCTTCCACCACTTTCACCGCGTACAGAGGGAGGCTCCCGTAGGGGAACCAGCGAGGATTCAGGGGGCTTTTTTCGGCGTCCAGGAGGACGTCCAGATTGGAGAGGGACGGCCAGCTCATGTCGTTGACATGGAAGAGGATTGCCCGCTCATCGGGGTGGAAGAGGCCCGCCTGATCCCAGTTGATGCCGTAGAGGCGCAGGGCCAGTGCAAGGACTGCTATGAGGATGGGGGCGTAGATAAGAGCCAGTCCTCGTGTCTTGAGGGCCAGCTTACGTACGGTATGGGTTAGAGAAGCCTTCTGGGTGGGTAGCTCCACAGTGCAGCCATTGTACCAAGGTAGCTAGCTATGGGCAATTTGGGATTGTAGGGGCGGGTTTGAAACCCGCCCCTACTTTCGCCGTGCGTTGTTTTCTACAGCCCTTTGTCCACCAGCAAGGCGCACAAATCGGTGGTGCGGCAGGAGTAGCCCCACTCGTTGTCGTACCAGCCCAGGACCTTCACCATGTTGCCCCCAATGACCATGGTGGAGAGGGCGTCGAAGATGCAGGAATGGGGATTAAACACGATGTCGCTACTGACGATGGGGTCCTCGGTGTACTCCAGGATGCCCTTGAGGGAACTCTCCGCTGCCTCTTTGAAGGCACCGTTGACCTCCTCCGCGGTGACATCTCGGCCCAGGACGGCCACAAAGTCGGTGATGGAGCCTGTGGGCACGGGCACTCGCAGGGCCATGCCGTGGAGCTTGCCCTGGAGCTCCGGCATCACCACGCCCACCATCCGGGCCGCGCCCGTGGTGGTAGGGATGATGTTCTGGGCCGCCGCTCGCGCCCGTCGCAGGTCGCTGTGGAACTGGTCCAGGATGCGCTGGTCGTTGGTGTACGCGTGGACGGTGGTCATCAGCCCATGCTGGAGGGTGAAGCTATCGTGGAGCACCTTCGCCATTGGGGCAATGCAGTTGGTGGTGCAGGAGGCGTTGGAGATGACGTTGTGGTGGGCTGGGTCGTACTGGCCATCGTTGACACCCAGGACTACAGTGAAGTCCGCTCCCCGGGCCGGAGCGGAGATGATGACCTTCTTTGCTCCTCCCGTCAGGTGTCCTGATGCCTTCTCGGCGTCGTTGAAGATGCCCGTGGACTCCACCACGATGTCCACTCCCAGGTCGCCCCAGGGCAGGCTGGCCGGGTCTCGTTCTGCCAGCACCCGCACCTCCTTGCCATCGATGAGGAGCGCATTCTCCTGGGCTTTCACGGTGCCAGGGTAGACGCCGTAGTTAGTATCGTACTTGAAAAGATGGGCGTTGGTCTTGGCGTCCGTCAGGTCGTTGACGGCCACCACCTCCAGCTTGTCCGGGTGCCGCTCTATGGTGGCCCGCAGCACCTGCCTTCCTACGCGTCCGAACCCGTTGATGCCTATCCGTGTGGTCATGTGTGCCTCCTTTGTGATGCCTATTGTTTCGCGATTAACGATTTCAGATAGTCTGTGGGGATAGCATAGCCGATACCTAGCTGCAGTCTGTCCTCAATCTGTTTAATAACAGCTTGGATAGCTGCAACAGGATCGATGCCGCCTATGGTCATCCGCGCCCCAGGCTGTAATTGAGAAAGTTGCCTTAATTGGGGGTCTATGTTGATCAGCTTAGCGCTGACAACGCCCACAACCTGTCGCGTACTGATATGTATAAGTGGGCCGCCACTATTGCCCATATTAACTGAAGCATCCAGCTGCAGCACATTGAAGTCGTATTCAGGGAAAACACCGAGGCCCTTAGCTGAAATAATGCCCCTATGAGTCGTCAAATTTGAGATTCCTAGTGGAAATCCCAGAAAAGCAACGTCGTCTCCTTCCTCAGCACTACTATAACTACCTAAGTCCAGAGCCACAGATGCTGGGCACTCAGCTTTGATTATGCAGATATCCTTGGAAGGATCGGCAGAGATAAATTGGCCTTTCCATTGGGATTTTGTAGCTGGCTGGTCTATCAAGACCGCAGGTGCTGTATTGTTGTTATGCTCTAAGACATGGAAGCAGGTTGCAATGTGCCCCCTGTCGCTAATAAAGAAACCCGTGCCAGTTTTGAACATCTGCTGGCTCCAGATTCCCCGTACTCTTACGATTGATGGTTGAGCCTGATGTATCAAGTCACTGAGGTTCATGGTGCTTACTCATATCAGTGTTATTAGTCCCTCACACCGGCAGTGCACCTCGTCCGGCGTACCGGGCCTTCTCCCCCAGCTCCTCCTCGATGCGCAGCAGCCGGTTGTACTTGGCCACCCGCTTGCTGCGGGCCGGCGCCCCCGTCTTGATCTGCCCAGCGCTCGTGGCCACCGCCAGGTCGGCAATAGTGGTGTCCTCTGTCTCCCCGGAGCGGTGGCTGATGACGTTGCTCCAGCCTGCCTTACGGGCCATCTCCATCGCGTCCAGGGTCTCGCTGAGGGTGCCTATCTGGTTCAGCTTTATCAGCACGGAGTTGGTGCACTTTTCGTCTATGCCACGCTGGATTCGATCTACGTTGGTGGTGTACAGGTCGTCCCCCACGATCTGTATTCGGTCTCCCAGCCTGTCCATGAGCATCCGCCAGCCAGCCCAGTCGTCCTCAGCCATGCCATCCTCGATGCTGATGATGGGGTACGAGGAGACCCAGCTTGCGTAGTAGTCCACAAGCTGTGCGCTGTCCAGGGTTGTGCTCTCTCGTGGGAGCACATACCTGCCATCCTGGAACAGCTCCGAGGCCGCCACGTCCAGCCCGATGAAGCAGTCCTGGCCCGGCCTGTAGCCCGCGGCCTCGATGGCCGCCAGGACGGCCTCCGCGGCGTCCTGGTTGGAGGGCAGGGACGGGGCGAAACCGCCTTCGTCCCCCACGTTGGTGCTGTAGCCTCGACCTGTCAGCACACCCTTCAGGGCCTGGTATATCTCCGCCCCCGCGCGGAAGGCTTCTCGGAAAGAGCTTGCGCCCAGAGGGACGACCATGAACTCCTGGAAATCCGTGGAGTCCTGGGCGTGCCTGCCCCCGTTGAGGATGTTGAACATGGGCACGGGCAGAAGGGTAGGAGAGTCGGGGCAGAGGTAGCGGTACAGTGGCATGCCTTGGGAAGCAGCGGCAGCATGGGCCACGGCCAGAGAGACGCCCAGTATGGCGTTGGCCCCCAGGTTTCCCTTGTTAGGCGTGCCGTCCAGAGCTATGAGGGCCGCGTCTATGGCCCGCTGGTCCAGGGCGGACATGCCCACAACTGCAGGGGCGATCTTCTCACGGACGTTGGCTACCGCCTTCAAGACGCCCTTGCCGCCGAAGCGGGCCTTATCACCGTCCCGCAGCTCCACCGCTTCGTGGGCGCCGGTGCTGGCCCCTGATGGAATCGCCGCCCGACCCATCGATCCGTCTTCCAGGGTGACATCCACCTCTATGGTGGGGTTGCCTCGTGAGTCCAGGACTTCTCGGGCCCGAACGCCTCTTATCTGGCTCATCCTTGCACCCCGCTCACGGGAGATGCCTGGTCTCGCTTTGTTGCGGCATCTATGGCTTTCTCCACCGCGTCCGCGGGGTCTCGGGCCAGGATCATATTCTCGTCTTGTTGCTCGTTACGGGAAAAAGACCACGTATTCAGTCCGATGACTGGGATGTTATCTCCCAGTGCATGGGCTATCTCCGAGAGGGTCCCGAAGGCTCCGGCAATGGCAATGACGGCCTGCCCGGACCTGACTACGATGACGTTGCGAGCGAACCCGATGCCCGTGCAGATGAGGATATCTACGTAAGGGTTAGCATCTGCGGGGTCGCTGGTCGGTAATATGCCGATGGTGGTTCCCCCGGCCTCTTTTGCGCCCCGGCAAGCCGCCTCCATCACCCCGGCCAGGCCTCCGGTTACCACCGTTACCCCTCGTTTACCTAGCTCGCGGCCCACCTCTTCTGCCAGTCGAATGGCCTCAGGGGTTGCCTTGCCGGAGCCGATGACGGAAATCTGTAGGCTCAAGATTGTCCTCCTCGTGTTGATTATACCATTCAGCCAGGGATCGGTAAAAGAATGTATTCGTATTCGGTGCATCCCGCAGGCATTGCCCTTTTTGTAGTGTGCATAGAATTGCCATCCCTCGTCCCGATGATACTTCTATTGCTCCCAGCGTTATAATAGAAAAAACGGTTATAGGTGAGAAAGCACAATTAATAATAGCGTTATCCATACCGAGGGCCTGACCAAGTTCTATGGTAAACATCGCGGCATAGTAGACCTCAACCTGGAGGTTCGGGCTGGTGAAGTCGTTGGCTACCTGGGACCGAACGGGTCTGGCAAGACCACCACAATACGTCTCCTTCTGGACTTCATCCGACCCACGAAGGGCCGGGCGGAACTCTTCGGCATGGATGCCCGCGTCCATGGTGTGGAGATCCGCCGAAGGGTGGGCTACCTGCCGGGTGATCTGGCCACGTATGAGAAACTGAACGGGTGGGAGCTGCTGACCTACTTTTCAAACCTTCGCGGCGGAGTGGACTGGAAATACACGGAGGACCTGGCAGAGCGGCTTGAGCTGGACCTTTCCCGACCAATACGCACACTGTCCAAGGGCAACAAACAGAAAATGGGCCTCGTCCAAGCCTTCATGCACAAGCCTGAGTTGCTGCTTCTCGACGAGCCAACTAGCGGCCTGGACCCTCTCATGCAGCAGGAGTTCTACCGCATGGCGAGGGAAGCAATCGCGGAGGGGCGTACGGTCTTCCTCTCATCTCACCTCCTTGCAGAGGTTGAGCGGATTGCAGATCGAGTGGGGATCATCCGCGAAGGGCGGCTTGTCCTAGAGGAGGCGGTGGCAACTCTCAAAGCCAAGGCATTGCGTCAGTTAGAGATGCACTTTGCCGACCCCGTGCCTGCGGAGGCCTTTAGGGGACTCCCAGGCGTACGAGACGTTAGAACGGAAGACAGCGTGGTCCACTGCACGATAGAGGGTTCTGTAGACGCGTTGATCAAGGTCGCTGCCCAGTTTGAGGTGGTTAACATCGCGAGCCACGAGCCGGACCTGGAGGAGATTTTCCTGGCCTACTATAGCGAAGGTGACGGCCATGCTGAGTAATGTGCTTCTGAAAACCCTTAGGGACCAGCGCAAAGCTTTCATGTGGTGGAGTATTGGGGTCGGTGCCCTCGTGATTATCACCATCCTTTTCTATCCGAGCTTGGCAGATTACCCGGAGTTCGATGAGATGATGGAGAGAATGCCAGAGGCGTTTGCGAAGCTGATGATGGGGGAGGTCTCTGAACTCACCTCGTCGGAGGGGTATCTCAATAGCCAGTTGTTCGTTTCGTTTGTACCGCTTTTGTTCCTATTCTTTGCGATTGCTCGTGGCAGCAGCGCGATAGCCGGTGAAGAGGACCGGGGCACCCTGGACTTGCTGATGTCTTATCCCCTCAGACGCTCACGGGTATTGATGGAGAAGTTCGCTGCCATGGTCGTTGAGATACTGGCCCTGGGGTTCGTGGTATGGCTGAGCACGGCGGTGGGTGCCGTAATCGTTGGAATGGACATCAGCCTTGTGCGGATAGCAGAGGCGACCTTGAGCGGTGTGTTATTGGGGTTGGCGTTTGGTGCATTGGCGTTGGCCCTGGGCTGTGCCAAAAGCAGTCGCGGGTTGAGCGTTGGTGTGACCAGCGCACTGGCCGTGGCGGCCTATTTCGTCAACGCGCTCGCCCCGGTGGTAGAGGCGCTTGAGCCTTTCCGAAAGCTGTCGCCGTTCTACTACTACATCGGAGCCAATCCCCTGAGCAATGGACTTGACCTGGCGCACGCAGGGGTGCTGATTGTACTGACAGCCGTATTCTTTACTGTAGCGCTGGTCACCTTCGAGCGCCGCGATCTGGCAACGTGAGACGGACGCACCTATCTGAAGAGTCATAGCCTGTGGCTTTCCTTTGTCAGGAGTGTGGATAGCTAAAGCCAGATGTGCGCTGTCCCATTCATCAAGAATGAGACAGCGCACTATCCGTGACGCTACAGGTCTTTGTGGTTCTAGCCCTCCCGCAGCATCCGTCGCAGCACGGTGTGAAGCACACCGCCATTGCGGTAGTAGTCTACCTCTACCTGGGTGTCTATGCGGCATATGACCGCGAAATCCACGGATGTGCCGTCTTCTCTGACGGCGCGTACCTGGACGTCCTGGCGCGGATTCAGGCCATCGGCGATGCCCGTGATGTCGAAGGTCTCGCGGCCCGTCAACCCCAGGCTTGCGGCGTTTTCTCCCGGCTTGAACTGCAGGGGCAACACGCCCATGCCTATCAGGTTGGTACGATGTATACGCTCGTAGCCCTCAACCAGGATAGCGCGCACTCCCAGGAGAAGGGGCCCCTTGGCGGCCCAGTCCCGGGAGCTGCCTGCGCCGTACTCCTTGCCCGCGATTACAATGGTGGGTATGCCACTCTCCTGATACTTCCCCCCTGCCTCGAAGATGCTGGTCACCTCATTTTCGGGGAAATAGACCGTCCAGTCGCCTTCCTTGTCTGGTGTCAGTTGGTTCTTGAGCCGGATGTTTCCAAAGGTACAGCGCATCATCACCTGATGGTTGCCGCGACGAGTGCCAAAGGTGTTGAAGTCCTGCTGTTGCACTCCTTTGCCAACCAGGAACTGCCCTGCGGGGCGGCTCAAGGGTATGGCTGACGCGGGCGAGATGTGATCGGTGGTAACGAAGTCGCCCAGCATCACCAGCACACGAGCGCCCAGGATGTCGTCAGGCTCCTCGATGTTGTTGCCGATATCCTGGAAGAATGGGACCTCCTGAATGTAGGTAGACTCCGGGTCCCACTGGTACAGGTCTCCCTCTGGCACGGGTAGCTGGCGCCACTTCTCCGGGCCAAGGGAGACGTTGCCGTAACGGGCCTTGAACATCTCCGGGTTCAGGGATCTGGAGATGGTGTCTCGGATCTCCTGCTGGGAGGGCCAGATGTCCCGTAGATAGACGGGGTTGCCCTGGCCATCATGGCCCAGAGGGTCCTTGTCCAGGTCTATGTTCACCGTGCCCGCCAGGGCATAGGCCACCACCAGCATGGGAGAAGCCAGGTAGTTGGCCTTGACGTCCTGGTGGATACGGCCCTCGAAGTTACGATTGCCGCTGAGCACGGCTGCTACCGCCATGTCGTTATCGTTGATGGCCTTGGAAACAGGGTCTGGCAGAGGCCCGCCGTTGCCGATGCATGTAGTGCAGCCATAGCCGACGGTGTGGAACCCCAGTTGCTCCAGGTATGGGGTCAGGCCTGCCGAGTCCATGTAGTCCGTGACTACCTGGGAGCCGGGAGCCATGCTGGTCTTGACCCACGGCTTGCTGCTCAGCCCATGCTCCACCGCCTTCTTGGCCAGCAGCCCGGAGCCTACTATCACGGAGGGATTGGAGGTGTTGGTGCAACTGGTGATGGCCGCTATGACAACAGCGCCATTCTCTATGGACGCTTTCTGTTTGTCCATCTCCACCTCCACCTTGCTGCCTGGGTCTGGGAAGGCAGCGTAGAAGTTGTCCTTCAGGGTGCTCAGGCTCACCCGGTCATGGGGGCGACTGGGCCCCGCCAGGCTGGGGATCACTTCGCTCAAATCCAGCTCCAGGGTGTCCGAGTATATGGGGACGGGAGTATCGTCAGTGTAGAAAACCCCCTGTGCCCTGGCATACTGCTCCACCAACTCCACCTGGGCACTGTCACGGCCGGTGCCCCGCAGGTACTCCAGGGTGATGGCGTCTATGGGGAAGAAGCCGCAGGTAGCGCCGTACTCAGGAGACATGTTTGCGATGGTGGCTCGGTCCGGCAGCGGCAGGTTGCTCAACCCACTGCCGTAGAACTCCACGAACTTCTCGACGACACCTTTCTGCCGTAGAATCTGCGTTACGGTGAGCACCAGGTCTGTGGCGGTAACGCCTTCCCGAAGGGCGCCGGTGAGCTTGAAGCCTATGACCTCTGGAAGCTGCATGTAGTATGGCTGCCCCAGCATGACGGCCTCCGCCTCGATCCCCCCCACGCCCCAGCCCAGCACACTCAATCCGTTGACCATGGTGGTGTGTGAGTCCATACCCACCACCGTATCCGGGAATGCCAGCATACCCTCCGGCGACTGGCGGACAGTGATGACCGTGGACAGGTACTCCAGGTTGACCTGGTGGATGATGCCGGTTCCTGGGGGCACGAGGGTGAAGTTGTCGAAGGCTTTCTGCGCCCAACGCATGAAGGTGTAACGCTCCTGGTTACGCTCGAACTCCCTTTGCACGTTGAGCTGGAACGCCGTGGGAGTGCCAAAGTAGTCTATCTGCACCGAGTGGTCTATCGTCAGGTCAACCGGCACGATGGGGTTGATCTTTCGGCAGTCACCACCGCTTCGGGCGATGGCGGAGCGCATCGCGGCCAGGTCAACCAGAGCCGGGATGCCGGTGAGGTCCTGCATGAGCACCCGGGCCGGCATGAAGGGGAACTCCCGGGGCGACGGGGCTTTGGGGTCCCAGTTGACCACGGCCATTACGTCGTCCTCTGTCACCAGGTAGCCGTCCAGATTTCGCAGTGCGTTTTCCAGCAGCACACGAATAGAGAAAGGTAGCCTGGAAAGGTGTATCAGCCCTTCCTCCTCCAGTGTTGCCAATCGGTAATAGACCATCTCTCCCCGAGAGGTTTGCAGTGTGGTGCGTGACCTTTGCTGTAGATTCTGTTGGCTCATATACCTGCCTTCCCGCAATAGAATGGGTTTTCTGACACGGTAAGATTATGCCATAGCAGAGGGTGAGCGCACCAGTGCATTAATATGGCACAGTAATTGCTGGAACCAGGGACTCCTTCTCGAATCGCTGGCATACTCAGGTCTATTCTGGTAGACTTCCTCCGTTTGGCACATTGCCAGCGGCCTCCAGGTACGCCGACACTACTTATTAAGGAGCAAACGTGGCTAACCAGTACAGCACACCGCCCCCCATGACCATTGACCCGGATCAGAAGTTCATCGCCACCATGCACACCAGCAGCGGGACCATAGTCTTTGATCTGTTCCCATCTGAGGCTCCAAAGACGGTGAATAACTTCGTGTTTCTGGCCAGGGAGGGTTATTACGACGGAGTAATCTTCCACCGCATCATCAGTGGGTTCATGGTCCAGGGCGGCGATCCTACGGGCACCGGATCCGGCGGGCCGGGGTACAGTTTTGAGGACGAGCGTGTTACCAGGGACTATGTAGCGGGAACCCTGGCCATGGCCAATGCTGGCCCCAACACCAACGGAAGCCAGTTCTTCGTGATGCACCAGCAGGGAAACCTACCCAAGAACTACACCATCTTTGGCCTGGTGTCGCAGGGGATGGAGGTGGTGGACGCTCTAGCCAACCTCCCCGTGGCCATGAGCCGTTCGGGGGAGCGTTCAGCGCCCGTTGATCCCCCGACGATAGAGGGCATCGAGATTACAGAAGGGGCGTAATGGGCTGTCTGTTAAGGAGCAGGGTCAGATCTACCTCGTCCATCAGGCCTCGCCAGAGGGCGTCCCTTCTGAGCTTCATTCTTGTCTGTTGAAAGGTTGGGAGGTAGAAAGCCTGCTATTGCCGAGTTGTCTTTGGGGTAGTATTAGGCCCCTGGCACAGGAGTCCGACACGTATAGAAGGAATGACTCCTGAAACCTGGATAGTCTACGCGTCGCGTCCTTTATGGCATAGAGCTGGCGCGTACACGGTGGGGCATCCAGGGTTACAATCCCCAGTGTGCCCGACAGCACCTCATGGCTGACGCTATACTCTGATATCATTGCCAAGCCGTACCCGTGCCGTACTGCGGCCTTCACCGCTTCATCGCTTCCCAGCTCCATCTCCACCCGGGCTTCTACTTCCAACTCTTTTAAGTACTGTTTGCATAGCTGTGCTGTCGCGGACTCCGCTTCTCGCTGGACGAAGACCTGTCGGTGAAGGTTACTAGGAGATATAGCATCCCCGCAAGCCAAGGGATGCCCCGCTGGAGCGATGAGTACGAGCTTGTCTTCGGCAATAGCAATGGCTTCCAGCGAATTGCCCTTTGTACTCGCGCCTACAAAGCCCAGATGGATATCCCGTTCAGCCACGAGGGCCGCTATCTGCTCAGAGTTGGCTACTCTGAGTCCCATATACACATCGGGATGCTGGCTCTGGAACTCGGCCATCAACGGGGGCAAGATATACTCCCAGACGCTGCTAGCGCCAAGCTCCAGGTGACCTCTCCTGGCATCCTCCAGAGTCGCCTCCAAGGCTTCCATCAATCCTTGAGCCAGGCGGGCACGTTGCATCAGTGCATACCCAGCCTCGGTCAGACCCAGGCGCCGCCCACGGTCAAAGAGCCGAGCGCCTAGCCGCTTCTCCAACGCTTTGATCTGTTGGGATACCGCAGGCTGGCTCACAAAGGTACGTTCAGCAGCTATGGAGAAACTGCGGGTGTCTGCAACAACGAGGAAGGTTCGGAGTTGCCGCAAGGCTGTCGGGTCCCAAGTATCATAAGGCATGTTTATGGAGAAACTCTCTAGATAGTATTGGACATTATATCATGTTGACCCCAAAATGGGTGCCCATGAGGATCTGTTTTCCCCACGGCGTGTTTTCTCTAGGTTCCCGGTCCCTCTGGACAGCTATCGTGGTGTCAAAGGAACGCGTCCAAATGGACTCAGCAAGATTCACGGCACACCCCAACGTTGTGCCGGTCGTATGGATGCTTAGCATAGGGCTTGGGTTGGGAGGCCGTATCTATTTGGCCTCCACGCTTCCTCGGTTCTGTGAGTGTTCTCTGCCCTCAATGGGCACAGCCGGGCTGGTGGAGAGTCAGTGGACATAGCGGACATAGCGCTGGCGCTGGCACTGGTAGGTGTGGGAACCTTTGCAGCCACCTACGGCTCCCTGGTGGGCGCCGGAGGTGGTTTTGTTGTCGTGCCCATTCTCATCTTTCTCTCTCCTGAGTCTTCCCCCGCCCTCCTTACGGCCATTTCTCTGACGGGTATTCTAATGACGGGCCTATCGGGTACGTGGGCCTATCATCGCCTGGGGCTCATCGACTACCGCAGTGGGCTGGCCTTCGCCGTGCCGGGGATTCCCGGTGCTATCCTGGGGGTCATCGTTGTTCATCAGATAGATCCTTACCTGTTCTGCATCGCTTTTGGGGCCCTGCTTTTGGTGACTGGGACCTTCCTGTTACTTCACCCTCGCCACCATGGAGACAGTACCGGGCAAAGGGGAGTTAGCCACCGGCGCATTGAGGACCGGCAGGGCAACGTATACGAATACCGTTTCAACCTTCTCCTGGGGCTGGCTGCCAACTTCGTCGTGGGGATCCTCAAAGCCCTCTTTGGGATCGGTGGAGGGCTCATTTTCACGCCTTTTGCCATAGCCGTGCTGGGCTTTCCAACCCTGGTAGCTACGGCTACATCTGTTTTCACTCTGACTTTCACAACCGCAGCCGCCGTGCTCAGCCACGCAGCCACGGGCAGTTTTGCAGAGGGCAGTCTGCGACTGCTGCCTGTGGCCTTGGGGATGGCCGTGGGGGGCCAGCTAGGGCCGCGACTCGCCCGACGGGTGGGAGGCATCTTCGTCGTGCGCCTCTTGGCAGTAACTCTGATGGTGATGGGGGCCACTATGGTTGTCCGTCAACTCTTCTAGTGCAAACCTCTGGGATAGTGTCAAGTATTATGTGCGTTTCTCCAGTACCGAGCAGTACCAAGAAGGATAGCGCAAGGCCGGGCTTTTGGGTCTGGGAGCCTTAGTGGGCGCTCAGAGATGGTGGACGCGCTGGCCAAGCCCTCCGGGACTATCAGCAACGCAGTAGAGCACTTCACGTCCGTTGACACCCGACTCACGGCACCGCATTGAGTTGAAGGCCGACCTGCGCAATGATGATTGAAGAAGCGATTTGGTGAGAGATCTGTGAGCATGCTATGGTCCAACAACTAAGTGTTCGAATCCCTTAGGGTGGGCCTCAGTGGACAGCACTCGAACTTTTTGAGACCTGACCCTGCCCACAGGCTTGACGCAGTACCTGGGCCAACATAGAATGAGAGCGTCCACTAGGGGTTAGGAGGAAAAGAAATGAAGAATCGAAAGCACGTGTGGCCTAAGCTGTCATTTGCTCTAGCTCTGGTCTTAGCCGTCGTACTCGGGTTGGCGGGCAGCGTGGCTGGGGACCCCGGCGAGCGTGGCCGGGGGTCTGATGATAGGGAGAGGGAACGCGCTGAAGATGTCCAGGACCGCCATACCGACAGATTGCTGGAGATCGAGGGCGTTGTTGGCACAGGGGTCGGCTTTATGGCGGACGGAAGTCCTGTAATAAAGGTCTTCACCGAGAGAGAGGGGATGAAGGGTCTTCCCAAGGAGCTGGACGGCTTCGACGTCGACGTGCAAGTGACCGGGAAGATCGTCGCCCAGGTCGATCCCAAGGCCATGTTTGATCGGCCCGTGCCCATCGGCGTTTCCAGCGGCAGCGAACGTTTGATCAGGTACAGGGCGAGTTGGTATTGCACTGTGGGCACCCTCGGAGCAAGGGTGACCGATGGCACAAATGTCTACGCTTTGAGTAACAACCACGTTTATGCCCAGGAGAACACAGGCGAGGTCGGTGACCGAATCTTGCAGCCAGGCCGTGTTGATATGACGGAGCAAGCGTGTGGGTCTCTCGACGAAATCGATGCAGCGGTGATCGGCACCCTGCATGGCTTTGTACCCATTACATTCTCCTGGAAAGCCAGCAACACCGTCGATGCGGCCATTGCGGCCACTACCGTAGGCGAGGTCGGCAACTCCACCCCGTCTGACGGATATGGAACGCCGAGTTCAGTTCCGGTCGGCGCGGAACTGGGGCAGGCGGTGCAGAAGTACGGCCGTACGACCGGACTGACCAAGGGGGTAGTCACCGCGGTAAATGCCACGGTGAACGTTGGCTACTACTCGGGCACCGCCAGGTTTGTTGACCAGATCATCATCGAGACGGAGACGGGGACTTTCAGCGCGGGTGGCGATTCAGGGTCTCTGATAGTGACCGATGATGGGAGCAACAGCCCGGTAGGCCTCCTGTTCGCTGGTAGTGACACGGTAACGGTGGCCAATCGGATTGACCTGGTGCTCGACGCGTTCGGAGTGACCATCGACGGGGAGGCAGGGGGACCGCCTCCTACGCCTACGCCGGAGCCAACCCCCACGCCTACACCGACGCCCGTTCCGAACAGCAGTCTCCACATTGGGGATCTAGATGGGTCAAGTGTGGGATCTGGCAGATACTGGGGAGCAGAGGTGATCATCACCGTGGACGATGCCAACCATAATCCGGTGGTAAATGCCACGGTTAGCGGAACCTGGGATGCGGGGGCCGGGGGCAGCAACTCGTGCAGCACTGATACCGGTGGCCAGTGTAGTGTCAATCGCTCCACAATCCCCAGGAACATCAATCAGGTAACTTTCACGGTAAACGATGTTACCCATCCCACGCTGCAGTATGATCCGGACAGCAACCACGACCCGGATGGCGACAGCCAAGGTACCAGCATCACGGTCGCCAAGCCGTAGGGTCAGCAATGCTCCTGGTGAATATCGCGCGGCTCGCATCCAGGGATCGGGCGCAGAGGCTGACTTCTGGCCTTCTGCCTCACCTTGGTTTCCCGTGAAACCCGGTAGGCGACCGGGAGGCGCCGTTAACTTGCTGTTGCGCCCTCTTGTGCAGGCACGATTCTGCGAATCTCTGGCGTCGCTCACCCGTTGTCGCTGTTGAGGGTGAGGGGGGTGCCGGTTTCTGGGCGGCGGCACCTAAGGCCTGCAATCCGCAGGCGAAAGCCAGGGAAGGCAGTGAAAAACGAAAGGTCAATGCCAGGACAGTTGATCGACCAAGTGCTGAAGGCCCACACAAACAGGTTGATGAGGTTGCCAGGAGTTGTGGGAACCGCTCTCGGTGAGTGGGAAGGCGAGCCGTGTATCAAGGTCTATGTGGTCGAGAAGACCCCGGACCTCCTTAGGCAGATCCCCGCTACCCTGGACGGCTACAAACTCAAGGTTCAGGAGACCGGAGAGATCAGGGCGCTTGACCAATAGCGTTCGTCTTTAGGATTCATCTCCTTTATAAGTGACGGCCTCTTAATCTGGACATGGTGAAAATGTGTCACGCTCCCTACCGTGTCGACATCTCATAACTGCCGATTGAACGGCACGTATCAAAGCGCAACTAGCAAGAGCCTCGCTACGAAATTGCTGCAACTTGTTCTTGATGCGGAGGATATTAAAATACAGGTTCATAATTGGTCTTGCCCCAGGTCCAGGGCCAAGTCACGGCCGCATATGCCGAGGAGACCAGGGCAATCTCTGAGAGTGTGATTGCGGGACAGTGCTAACTTTGGAAGATTTGCCCCACCTCTAATGGCCTGAGATGTCGGCGTGGCAACTCATACACACGCCCCTGTTATTCAAGGCGAGGAGACGACTATCGTAGGAGCCGTCTCCACTGTTCCCATCTGGCCAGGTAACCGCACCTGACAGCGGCCCCATAGTGGCTGTCGTCCCGTGGGCTACATGGCAAGATAGGCAACCACCTGACAACGAGGTGGGATGTCTATATGCAAATACATCGTCACCCGAATCAGTAGAACCCGCCGCTGGGCCAGCCAAATATGCGGTATGGCATTGGGCACACCACTCGCTCATATTAGCAGGCACATAGAAGGTGTCTTTGAGAAAGTCGGAGGTATACTTCACTACATAATCCTTATTGGCTTCGTCGGCAAGATATACCGCCTTGCTATCTACGGGTGTCCCAAGAGGCTGGGGGCGAAGCGACCGATAGTTGCCGTTGCCGTGAGGGTCGTGGCAGCTTATGCAGCGAAGCCTCATGAGAGTTCCGTAGTTGGAGTTGGTGTCGTCGTCTTCGTACCCCCAGGCAATTAATGCCTCATCAATGGTGTGGTTGGAGGTCGTACCTGCCAGCTTCGGCATCCCGGTTAGGGCAGTGTCCATGCTAGCTTTGAGGAAGCCACCGCCGCGCAGCCCAGCGTCGGTTCCTCTGAGAGTCCCCCACTCCACATCAGTAGCTGCGCCACTGGCGTTGTGCCCGTGGCAGGACAGACAGAGGTCATGCTCGGACTCCATGTTGAGGCCGCCCACACTCTGATCGCTGTCTATCCGATGGCATATCCTGCAGATGTCAATGCCGCCCGCAGACGACTGGTGCGGATTTGGTGGCCATTCTACCTGGAATCGCTGCTCATCGGAAGCTCTGTTCGCTATGGTCCGATCCCTCGTGTCCGAGCCCGGTGCCGGGTCGTCGTTCAGACTTACTCCTCCCTTCGACAGCGTAATGTGATTGGCCGTCATCTCCCACGGCATCATCCAGTCCATGCCCGCCAGTGCAGCGTTCGACGAAGTGATAAGACGTAGGGATAATGCAGAGCCGTCGGCGTATACAAGGGGGTTGTTGTGGTCATCTTGGATACATTCGACCACTGTGAAGAGCAGTCCCAATAAGGTGACCAGCGGTATCATTCCAACATGCATTTGCCAATCTCCTCGGGACTCGTTTCTCTGACATATCAACAGTAACCTCGCTCACAGTAACAACGCGTAAACGGACGGCCTTTCGATGTGAATTATTCATTACCATTTATTACCTACTACCAAGGGGATCGAGAGGACATTGATATGGCCCGGTACCCCGGCATATACTTCAGATGATGGGATTAACCATCGCACCAATAAGGAGTGTCACCTCCATCCTCTGAAGAGCCTGCTCACCATCATTTGTTTGCGCCATCCCATATCTCTCTCGGCGAGACTGGCGCTCATAAAGCTGATGATGCTCCGTCTGTCATCAACGAAGAGGCCCCGGCTCTAGTGAGCTGGTTACCCCTGATACAAACCCACTGGCGCGGTTGATGTCTGAGGAGATGGACGCGTGGAGCGCAGAGCAGAAGTCCCGTTTGGAGTGGATTGAGGTGGAGGTGGAAAGTTCCAGAAGTGCCGGTTGCTGGTGGAGATGCTCTTCAGGCGAGTGGACGTGCAAGGTGACCGGGTCGTGGATTACGAGCTAAGTTCACCCTTCGTATGTCCTGCCCAGACTCGGACAATAACAAGAACAAGCCCCGGGGTAGCTCCCTCGAGGCCGTTCGAGTTGCGTTCACAGCGGTAGAGCGTTGTGAACAATGGACAGAACATTTAGCTGGCCTTGTCCTTGTAGTGAGATTATCCACAGCAGTTGACGTTTGTCGTCACTCAAAATGTCATTTCCTGCGGACAGGGAACCTGACCTCGGTCAGAGTATCATCTGGAGACGTGTTCGGGTCGCTGAAATAGACCTCTTCGCATGGGCCGATGATATCATAGCCATTCTCGACAATCCACTTAGCAAGGGCGTCATAGAACGAAGTGTCGATTGCCTCGTAGGGACCTCTATGCATTGTTGCCGCTACCAGGATCGCTTCCAACTGCTTCACTCCTACACCATCTTCATCAGGCTCACTGGTGGGCGTGGAGCCGGCCAGTGGGCCGCGTAGCTCCCAAGAGAGTTGCTCTTCGGGTACCCGGTCTGGAGTGTTATGGAATGCTACGCTAGGTGGCCCTGAGGGTGTGTAACCGTTTTTGTTGATCCACCCATAAAGCCTTACAAAGCTCTCTGGGATGAGGTTGAAGGATCCGGTGACGGGCAAGTACGCCACTGTTGTTGGTCCCATCTTCTTCACGGCCACCTCTGTATTTGCGGTCATGGTTCCCCCTTCAGATTGCCCTTTCTCTCGGTTTTCTTTCGACTAAGGAGACATCGAGGCCACGTTTGGCGACCGCCTGCACCGGCAATTGTGAAGCAGGAGGGAAACAAATGCATGTGGGCCAGCGTGGATTCAAACCGGTCAACGCCTGGCAATAGCTTCCTCGACCCTCCGCTTCATCCCAACACTAGGGCTACGTTGCCGCGGCGTGTCTTGTACGTCTCCTCCAGGTTGAGGAACTGCTGGTTGTAGGCAGGCGAGGATATGGGGTCTGTGGTCATTATGTAGGCGTCCTCGTGGTTGTCCGAATAATACCCTTTGCGTAACCCCACCTGGCTGAAGCCGTACTTGGTGTACAGCGAATGAGCCGCTTGATTGGAGACCCGCACCTCCAGCGTCAGCACCCGGGACTGTCGCCTCATCGCCAGCTCGATGGAGGCCATGAGTAGCAGCTCCCCCAGGCCGTTGCCTCGCAGCGACTCCCGTACCGCAATCTCCATTATGTGGGCCTCATCGGTCATATACCGCGTGGCCACATAGCCGGCGATGTACTCCTCGGGATCGGCGGGGAAGGAAGCGTGGGCCTTACTCTGATGAAACAGGCGTCTCCAGAGTCCCCTCAACCCACGTGACGCCGCGTCGCTGCTCCCACTGGATGGTTCATGGGCAGATGAGGAGCGGGGCTGTCTATACCTGGGGAGTTCATAGGCAATCAGGTAGCTGGCTATCCTCGTGGACAGCTCTCGTTTGAAGGGAGTGGAGGGCCACGTGGTGGGGAAGGCTTCCTTCTCTATCTCCACTAGCTGGGGTATATCTGTTTCCCTGGCGGGTCTGATGGCGTAGGACACAGCCATTTCCTCTGGTGCGGAAGTCGCATTTGATGTGGGGATTCTAACATAACTACCGAAGTGCTGCTATCCTGGCCTGCGGTGTGGCGTCTGAAGAGCCTCGTGACCCCCTCTCATGGTGAGCAAGTTTTTCCGACCGCTCATGGTGAGCTTGTCGAACCATTTGAGCAGGGAAAGGCCGTGACCGCTCGTATCCTTCGACGGGCTCAGGACGAGCGGGACGGAGCCAGGCCCAATGCCAACGCTCCTTGAACCACATCACTGTACGGGGTATTCGTAAGGTTACTGCTCATTGTTTCCTATCCTTGATTGTCCTACAATCACAGGCACTAGCTACACACTCCCGCATCTCCGTGAGGAAGGTGGCATGATGTAAGAAGGCCGCATGGATGATATTTATCAGCGCATTGAAGATAGACTCCAAGCTATAAAGGACACTATTCTGTGGTCTCCTGAGTTCCTTCAAATGCAGTCTCAAATCCAACACCTCCTGATGCTTCTTATTGAGCAACGTCAGCAATTAATCACCCTACGCATACATGAGAGGTTGCAGGCCGTCTCCCTAGCTAGTCCACACTTGCACCTCAAGGCTAAGGAGGTCGGAGAGGTACTTCACCAACACGGGGCCTGGTTTAATGGAGCTATCATCGAGAGCGACGACCCCATTAAGACCTATTCGGCTTGGCTGAAACGTCTGCAAGATAACTTCTCTCGCATGGGCTATGATATGCTTATCCGAGAAGACGACGAGCTTCCTCCTCTCCCATTTCCAGGTCAAGAGCAAGACTAGCTCGAATCTGGTTCGCCAGTAGTATCTCCTCTCTCACAATCTCTCGTACCCTTTCCTCCGTTAGTTCATTGCCTTTTTCAGTCAATCTAGCACCTCCGACTTTAGAATAAAGCTATCGTTTGCCTGCCCTTTGGCCGTATGCTAAACTGCTGATGAGGGCTTTACTGTTGCCCACCTTGTGCAACCGACGGCTGCGTAGCGTCTGGCGCTTATTCCCTGACCATCGCTCGATCTCGATATGGAAATCTCATCATCTGAAAGTCGTCCCAGGGGAATCCTGGGCGGAATTGCCCCGATCATCCTGATTGCTACCTTGATGGCGGACCAGGTGACCAAGTGGTTGGTAGGACTCACCATGAGCCCCGGACAGTCGGTGCCGGACTCAGGGCTGTTTCGATTCACCTACGTCACCAACACGGGCAGTGCCTTCGGACTTTTCCCCAATCAGACCACCTTTCTCATCCTGGCCTCCTTTGTGGGCATTGGCGTGCTGCTGGTTTTCTATCGCACCCACCCCATCAATAGCACCATATTGCACATGAGCTTGGGGCTTCAGTTGGGGGGCGCTATAGGCAATCTGGTGGACCGGGTACGCCTGGGTTATGTGGTAGACTTCATCGACGTGGGGGCATGGCCAGTATTTAACCTGGCCGATTCTGCCATCGTGGTGGGGTTGGTCGGTCTCATGTGGGTCCTGGCATCCACCAGAGACAAGGATACTCCAGAGCAGGAGCCCACCGAGGAGGGTATACTCCTTCCAGTAACGTCCGAGAAGGGCATCCTGGGCGGTGAATTGGAGAGAGCTTCGGTAGCCGAAGGCGGCGCCTCAGAAAGAAGAGAGGACCCGTGGGAGCAGTCCGAAGAGTAGTGGCAGACCTTCAGGGCGAACGCTTGGACAAATTCCTGGCCCTCAAGCAGGAGGACCTGTCTCGTGCCCATATCTCGGGCCTGATGGCAAGGGGTCTGGTGACGGTGAACGGGGCCATCGCCAAGGCCTCTTACAGGCTAAAGGGAGGAGAGCTGGTGGAGATAGAGGTCGCTCCTCCTCTGCCTACAACGCTGTCGCCCCAGGACATACCCATTACGGTGGTATATGAAGATAATGACCTGCTGGTGGTGGACAAGCCCGCGGGCATGGTGGTTCACCCGGCTCCAGGGCATCCCCTGGGCACGCTGGTCAATGCTCTTCTCGCCCGCCTACCCGACCTCAAAGGGGTTGGAGAGGGCTTGAGGCCTGGGATTGTACATCGTCTGGATAAAGACACATCCGGCCTTATGGTGGTTGCCAAGAACAGCCAGGCCCATGACCATGTTTCCAGGCAAATAAAGGAAAGAGCCATCCGCAAGGTATACCTGGCCCTGACAACGGGAGTCCTTGAGCCTGCGGAGGGGATTATTCGAGCTCGTGTCGGGAGGGACCCGCGGAACCGCAAGCGAATGGCTGTGGTGGAAGGGGGGCGGGAGGCAGAGACCCCCTACCGGGTGGTGGAAATGTTGCCAGGCTTCACCCTGGTGGAGGCATTTCCCAAGACAGGCAGGACCCACCAGATACGGGTGCACTTCTCCTCTCTGGGACATCCCCTTGCCGGAGACTCCCTCTATGGTGGCAATGACCCTCGCCTGGACCGCCAATTTCTTCACGCCCACATCCTGGGCTTTCGACTGCCCACAACTGAGAAGTACATGGAGTTTGCCTCTCCCTTGCCCGTGGAGTTGGACGCGTTCCTCGTCCGGCTGCGCGAAGATGGAGCCACTTCACTTCTTGAGAGAGTATCTGAGCAGCTTGCAGGAAGGCACTGACAGAGCATGGCAAACCAGGTTAGAGTGAGATATGCTCCCAGCCCTACGGGTGAGCCCCATGTGGGCAATATCCGTACTGCTCTCTTCAACTGGCTTTTTGCCCGGCACATGGGCGGGACCTTTATCGTCCGTATTGAGGATACAGACGTAGCGCGCAGGATCGAGGGGGCCGTGGAAGCCATTCTCGATGCCCTTCGATGGCTGGACCTGGACTGGGATGAAGGCCCCGAGGTGGGCGGCGCTTATGGCCCCTACGTCCAGTCCCAGCGCCTGGAGCTGTATCAGCAGGCAGCCGATGAGCTGGTGAATAGCGGGCATGCCTACCACTGCTATTGCTCTCCCCAGCGCCTTCAGGAGATGCGCCAGGAGCAGGCACGTCGCAAGGAACCTCCGGGATACGACCGGCTATGCCGTGACCTAGGGGAGCGGGGACGGGCCTCTCTAGAAGCCCAGGGATTACCCGGAGTCGTGCGGTTCAAAATACCCCGTGAGGGAGAGACCACATTTCACGACCTCATAAAAGGTGAGGTGACCTTCGCCAACCAGACCATGGATGACTTTGTCATCCTCAAATCGGACGGGTATCCAACCTACCATCTGGCCAATGTGGTGGACGATACTCGCATGGAGATATCCCACATCCTGCGGGCCGATGAGTGGGTCTCCAGCACGCCCAAGCATGTCCTCATGTACGATGCCCTTGGATATGAAAAACCCCTCTTCGCCCATCTACCCATCATCCTGGGCCCAGACCGCTCCAAGCTGAGCAAGCGTCATGGCGTGGTATCCGTGCTCCACTACCGGGATGAGGGCTTTCTGCCAGAAGCCGTGCTCAATTTCCTGGTGCTTCTGGGGTGGTCTCTGGACGATCACACGGAGATAATCTCAAGAGAAGACCTGATACGGCACTTCTCCATTGAGCGGATAGGTAAGGCTGGAGCCATCTTCAACCTGGAGAAGCTGACCTGGATGAACGGGGTATACATTCGACAGATGAGCCAGGATGACCTGGTGCGCCGTATCCTGAAGCTCCTGAATGAGGAATTGCCTCCCGCGGTGCCCCGTCCCATATCAGAGGAGTACGTGCATCTCATCATGCCCCTGGTACAGGAGCGTCTCAAGACCCTGGCCGAGGCCCCGCAGCTAATGGACTTCTTCTTCCTGGAGGAGTTGAAGTATCCCGCCGAGGACCTCATTCAACGGGGTCTGGATAGGGAGAGCACCATCAATGCCCTGGAAGCAGCGCTGCAACGAGTGGCAGCCTTGGAAGTGTGGTCTGCGGAACACCTGGAGAGTGAGCTGAGACCCCTGGCCGAGGAGTTGGAGATGAAGACAGGACAGCTGTTTGGCGCCATTCGCGTGGCGGTGACGGGGCGCAAGGCAGCACCGCCCTTGTTTGAGACCATGGCGGTGCTGGGCCGGGACAGGTGTCTCTCCAGATTGAAGGAGTCTGCCCGCGTTCTCAGCGACAGTTGACGAGGGAGATTGTGAGTCTTAAACTTCCTTTAATGTGACTCTGCTGCACTTCATGGGGTTATTGCATCCTGAAGAGACAAATGGAATCTAAGGCAATAGACCAGTATTACCGGAGGTATTGATATGGCCGCACCTAAAGCCGTAACGGACAGCGATTTTGAGCAGGAGGTCCTGGAAGCCGAAACACCAGTGTTGGTGGACTTCTGGGCTGAGTGGTGCGTGCCATGCAAGATGGTTGCTCCCGTTCTGGATGATCTGGCCGATGAGTACGATGGGAAGATAAAATTCACCAAGGTGGACGTTGACACCAACCCTCAGACAGCCATGAAGTATGGCATAAGGAGCATTCCCACCCTGCTGGTGTTCAAGGGTGGCAGCCCCGTTGACCAGGTGGTGGGCGCCCTCCCCAAGGCGGTGATCAAGAAGCGCCTGGACTCCGCCCTGTAAGAAATCATCTCAAAGGCTCCCTCGCTTTTGAGACTGACTCCAAGGAAACCCCCCTAGTCAAGAGAATCTCGCCTCGGGAGTGGATGGGCTCTGGTGGGCTTCGCGGACTTCAAATCCGTTGGTGGGCACCCTACGGTGTCCACGGGGGGTTCGACTCCCTCCCGCTCCCGCCATTCACGGCCCATACCCAGGCTGGAGGCTGGTGTTCAGGACGATTGGATTGAGGCTCAAGGGTAGGAAAGTAGGAGCGATTTCAGTGTAAGGGTTTCCTACCGAAGAATATACTATAAACAAACTCATGCCATGAATTCATGGGGTGGCCTAGCCACAACTTGATTAGCATTGCTTACCAAGAGATTGCACAATCCGTGAGTCCTCGTATACCCTCCAAGGCCCGAAATCACTATTCGGGCCTTCCCTCGTTGCCTCTACCTGCCAATTCCCATCTTCCTCCTGGAACGCCTTGAGGACATAATACTTCTGAAGATAAGTCAAACAATTCAAGCCGTTGGTGGTGGTAGCATTAGAAAGAAAACCCTGCACTAGCGCTATAGCTTCCCCTGGCTCAGAGAATCTTGGTGTGGGCGTGGGACTACAAGCCAGCGCAAGGAACACTCCTATTGCCAGCACAGCGATAATGAGAGCACTCGGGCCAAGAGCGGCAGCAATCTTGCGGCGCAGGGAGTTCATCATTCGCACCTCCGAAGCGTAAGGACATTCTAGCACACGATAGGCTTGTACGCCCTAACCGCGTCCTCGCTGTTCACCTGCTCGGCGTAGATGCGGGTCATGGTGAGACTGCTGTGATCGTGAAGGTTCTCCGCCCTGAGTCTACGCCCACCACGAAGCTGACACTGCAGCCTTGACCTGTATGCGGCGCCTTGGCGAAGAGGGTTCTGGCTCTCCAGCAGGACAGCTAAATCCAGCTTCAACGAGGTATGCACTGTCGCACGGAACTGGATGGTAATCAATCTTTACCTGACATTTGCCCTTGTTTACTAACGCCTCTTCTATTTTCACCACTCTTCTTACTTGATTGTAATAACCTGGCATTATTAGCAGGGCGACGGGTGCCTTACCGTAATCTTACAAGGAGGAGTTGAATCATGCATGAGTGGACGATTATCGCTAGCCCCTGGCCTGGAATCCGGATTGTAAAGTGTGCTGAATGTGGATCGAAGGCCCGGCGAATCGGGCGCCCTGATGCAGCGAGTATTGTAGGTTTCGACGGGCGCCCTGTAGCAGCGTGCCAACGGGTGAGAAGGCTCACACTGGTTGCCCAGGTGGCGTAGCCTGGGTGCATGCCTTGCCCTGGCATTGCCCGCATTACCTATTGCAGGGCGGGGTGGTTATCCAGCGACCCAGCGACGAGGCTTTCCTGGGTGCAATAGGCGTGAGTGGCCTGAGGGCCGAGGAGGACGAGGCCATAGCTCGCATCGGCGTCCAGGCCATGGGGCTGTAAGCTCGGCGGCTGTGCAGAAAAAGGGAGGAGAATTTGGCGCAGGTGACTTTCCCCGGCCCCGCAGGAACGCTGGAAGGCTATCTTCACCTGCCGGAAGGGGACGGGCCTTTCCCTGGGGTGGTGGTGTGCCATCCCCACCCACGCATGGGGGGAGACATGAATAACAACGTGGTGATGGGCATCTGCCACTGCCTGGCACAGGTGGGAATAGCATCGTTGCGATTTAACTTCCGCGGCGTGAGTGGGAGCCAGGGCACTTACGACGATGGTAGGGGAGAGGTAGACGATGCCCTGGAGGCCCTCAGATTCCTGGCCTCCCAGGAAGGGATAGAGCAAAACAACGTGGGGCTGGTGGGATACTCCTTCGGCGCGGGTGTTGCCATGGAGGCGGCCCTTCGAGATGACCTGCCCAAAGCCCTTTCCGTGGTGGCCCGGGCTCGGATAGACTCAGAAGACGACCTGGGGCGCAGGCCCTCACTGCCCATGCTGTTTGTGGTAGGAGACCGGGATCATCTCGTGCCGTCGGAGCAGTTCAACGAGCTTGCGGCCAGGCTTACCACGCCCTCGGAGATACACGTGGTTCCAGGGGCAGACCACTTCTTTCTTGGGCAAGAGCGTGAGGCGGGAGAGTTGGTCGCGGCCTTCTTCCAGCGCTGGCTCAAGCCCACAGCACAGACGTGAGGCAGCAGAGCATATAAAGACGGCTTCTACCCAAGGCTACTGCATCGGAGAAAAGGACGCAGGGAACAGTATCTTGTTCTCCATCCTGATTGGGGTCACACCAGGTCTAGGGGGCCAGATTCCCTTTTCTCGTGTCTCCTCCCTGACTCGGCCTCGTTCCTCAAAGCTCCTGTAGGCCCACAGGTGTACAAATCTATTGAGTCCACCTATTGCTGAATGCCAGCATCCGGCCAGAGGTGATAGCTTCTCTCGTTCTACAATTGCCTCACCCCACGCCTCTAGAACCCGCTGAATAGCCCCTCCAGAGGGGTAGGTATAGGTCCTCATCTCATACATCGGGCCAATGTCCCTCTCCCCCATGGGGGTCATAAAAGCAGCAGGCAGGTAGATCTCGGACTGCATGTTCAGTGTGAACTCAGAGGTGTCGGGAGGCCATGTCCCAGAGGCCGCCTGCTTCCTGACTTCCTCGCGCTGGTTCAGATCGTCATAGGGCCAGATGTGGACAACCTGGTTTAGTGGGCCTATCTCGCTGTGCCAGAACCCGGCCAACCTGGAGTGAGACAGGCGACCAGGGAGGCTTTCGGCAAACCGTTTCTCGAACTCAGGAACACTCCCGGGTCTGAGATCGTAGGTGCGTATCTCATAGATCATGGCTGCTCTCCCTCTTCTAGCTTGACGATACCTTCAGACTTGCCTGCTAGTATAGCACCAACTGGGCACTCTGGCCGAGGCCCTTCGCTGGTGCGCGGTAGGCAATGGCTTGCTTACAAACCAGAGACATCGTGATGAAAGTACTGCCCTAAAGAAGTCTTGCGGTTGGCCCCCGGGGATGCCACACTGGGCCAAGTCAATAGGTGTGTCCAGGGCACAAGGACTGCTCTGAGAAGCGGACCTTTAATTCAGTCCCGAGAGGCTGGCAAGGCGTGCGGAGACCTGCGGCTCTAATCCGTAGGTCATAGGGTAAAAACAGGACCTCTTGCCAGCCACGGCAGGGGGTTTTTTCATGGCATCGGAGCCTGTCCCATAAACCCTCTTCCCGCTGCGTAGGTGAAGGAGAAGCTTGTAGAAACATCGGGTGAGGAACGAGTCGATGGCTTACAACCTTCTGCGCTGGGACCGAGATCAGGGCTACCTGATGCCGCCGTCGATGCGGGAGTGGCTGGGGGAAGAAGACCTGGCGTGGTTCATTGTAGATGCAGTGGAGCAAATGGACCTGGGAGAGTTCTACGGT
>JBDRIA010000006.1:0-18925 GCA_043816345.1 Chloroflexota bacterium | reverse complement strand
TGTCCACCTATATGAGAGACACTACACTAGGTAGCCAGGAATTGTGGATACGCATCAACTCTCGGAGGCCATCATCCCTCCCTTAGCCTAGTTCTCACGGGCCACATCCCGGAAGATGACAATGGTCTCTTCAGGGGTGGTGCGTGCGATGTTTACCATCGCATCGGTGATGGCTCGAGCGAGATCTGCTTTCTGCTCCTGGGTCCTTCCTGGCCACATCTCCACTCTGACTATGGGCATGTTTCACCTCCCTTTTGGTATTCGCAAATTAGCCAACTTTGACAGAATAACGGGTCTTTCCCTGGTTCAAGCTACTGCCCGTACCGCAAGCGCTCCGCCAGGAACTCCGGCAGCCCTGCGTGAATAATCTTCCTTTGGGTAGCAGAGAAGTCGTAGGGTACCCGGCGGAGCTCCAGGCAGTTCTCTTCCTGATGGTAAATGGCGTAGCTTGCCCTGATGGTAAATGGCGTAGCTTGCCCTGGGATCACCATCTCGCGGCTGCCCTATGCTTCCAGGGTTTATGATTAGCCTCTCCTTGCCCAAGGGAAAGAGAGTGCCAAGGGGCATCTTCACTGCCTCTTTGCCGTGGCGAAATATGGAGGGGATATGGGAATGGCCCACCAGGCAGTACGGGGTTGTGAAGTGATCGAAGCAGGCCTGGGCTTCATCAAGGGACAAGAGGTACTCCCAAATTGGGTCCCTGGGACTGCCGTGGACCAGGGTGAAAGGATATCGCTCTATTCGCAAGGGCAGGTTTGCCATGTGCAGGATCTGTACTGGCGAAAGCTGGGACGCTGTCCATCGAAACGTCGCGGCGGCGTAGGGATTGAAGTCGGCCAGGCTCACCTTGCCTGCTGAGGCCAAGTCATGGTTCCCCGCCACTGAGACGTGGTTCATGCCCAGAATGGCATCTATGCAAGCCACCGGATCGGGCCCGTACCCTACAATGTCTCCCAGGCACCATACCTCATCGACAGGTCCGTCCTCCCTGGCATCGGCCAGAACGGCACTGAGGGCCTCCATGTTGCTATGGATGTCGGCGAGTACGACTATTCTCACGACCCACTTATCCCCCTTTGTCCGGGATGCTAAATATAGCATACTTCCCTTGTGGCTCAGATTGGGTGAAGATATAATGCGGACTGTGAAGGTACGAGATATAGGGGAGTTTGCCCTTATTGAGACGCTGCAGAAGATAGTATCCCAGGGAAAGCCTTGGCCTGAGGAGCTACCCTTTCCTCTGCTGCTGGGCATGGGTGACGACGCCGCCGCCTGGCACACCGGAGAGGCCACGGAGCTGGCAACCACAGACACCCTGGTGGAGGGCGTCCACTTCCGCCACGACCTCACGTCGTGGGAAGACCTGGGTTGGAAGGCCCTGGCGGTGAACCTGAGCGACATTGCTGCCATGGGAGGGTCGCCCCTCTATATCCTGGTGACCCTGGGGATCAAGCCCGACACCGAGGTGGAGGACGTTGAGGCGCTCTATCGGGGTATGCTCTTCGCTTGTCGGGAGCATGGGTGCTATATCGTTGGCGGAGATATGGTGCGGTCGCCTGTCACCTTCATCACCGTTGCCATGACGGGGGTTGCCGGGGAGCACGTCTTGACCCGCCACACGGCACAGCCGGGGGACGTGGTCGCCGTCACGGGCCCCCTGGGATGCGCCGCGGGTGGCCTTCAGGCCCTTCTACAGGGCACTGTGCTAGAAGAGGAGCGTGGTAGGCATCTGCACCAGGCCCACGTCCATCCCCAACCCAGGCTCCAGGCGGGCCAGATCCTGGTACAGAATGGAGTGCAAGCCGCCATGGACATCAGCGACGGCCTGACCGACGACCTCGCCAAGATGTGCGTCAGCAGCGGAGTAGGGGCCATCGTCTACGCTGCCCAGGTGCCCGTGGACGCCTTCCTCAAGGACGCCTTCCCGCAGCACTACCTGCAGTTTGCCCTCAACGGTGGCGAGGACTACGAGCTGCTGTTCACAGGCAGAGAAGAGGTCGTTGCCGAGGCAGTGACCCGGTTGAGTCCATCGGCTACCATCATAGGCCGTATAGTGGCCAAACACCCTGGCAAGGTACGGGTGCTGGATGAACATGGAGCGGATCTCCATTTAGACCGGCATGGCTGGGACCATTTCAGGTAAATGCCCCCACTGCTTTTGAGAAGCCACACCCCACAGGAGACCAGGCGCATCGGTGCCGCCCTGGGCCGCTACGCCGAGGTCGGTGACGTCCTCCTTTTGTGTGGCGAACTGGGAGCGGGTAAGACCTGTCTCACCCAGGGTATAGCAAGGGGGCTGGGAATAGAGGAGTACGTGCGAAGCCCCACCTTTGTGCTGGTCTCCATTCATCGCGGGCGGCTTCCCTTATACCACATCGACATCTATCGTCTGGATCAAGTGGCCGAGGTCCTGGATCTGGGTCTGGAGGAGTACCTGGCAGGGGATGGGGTATCCGTGATAGAGTGGGCCGACAAGGCCCTGGAAGCGTTCCCGCAACCCTTCTTGCTCGTGACCCTGGATTTCGAGGGTGAGAAGGAGCGCCTCATCCGGCTGGAGCCACGGGGAGAGCGGTACGAGAGGCTAGTGCTACAGGTGCAGGATGAGTTGAGCAGGCGGAGGTCTTCGCGTAGGGCAAGGGAGTAGACAAGCCTTCCGATGGCCTGCTGAGAAAACCATGGAACTATCCATAGATACCTCCACCAGATACGCCGGTGTGGGCCTGTCCCGTGAAGGGAAGGCGCAGGCGGAGTACTCCTGGTTCTCCCAACAGAACCACTCGGTGGAGCTGCTCCCCGCCGTGGAGCATCTCTTGAAGACGACGGGCACGGCTCTCCAGGATTTGGTCTGCGTCTTTGTGGCCACTGGCCCCGGAGGGTTCAGCGCCCTCAGAGTGGGCCTGAGCACCGCCAAGGGCCTGGGAATGTCGCTTGAGATTCCCCTGGTGGCATTGCCCACCCTGGATATAGAGGCCTACCCTTTTCAGGGTCTGGGGATGCCTATATGCCCCCTTCTGGACATTGGTCGGGGTGAGGTAGCGGTAGCCCTGTACGCTGGAGAGGAAGGTCGCTGGAGCAGGCTTTGGGAGGAGCAGATAGTGACCCCGGAGGAGTTGTGCTCTCGAATCAAAGATACCACCCTCTTCTGTGGCGAGGGAGCATCGTCATGGGCATCGGTGCTGAAGGAAGGTCTGGGCGAGAAGGCCGTGGTGGCAGAGCAGTCGCCACCCACCAGAAGACCAGGCTCCATGGCTCAGATGGGCTACCAGCGGTTTCAAAGGGGGGAGCGAGATGACATATCCAGCCTGGAGCCTCTGTACCTTCGGCGTCCCTCTATAACGCCGCCACGTCGCCCCACTTAGCGCGGTAGAAACGAAACAACCTGTATAGGAGGAACCATTGAGTACGGAACAGACCCTGGTACTGGTCAAGCCCGATGGAGTGCAGCGCTCCCTTGCCGGCACCATCATCTCCCGGCTGGAGGCCCGGGGCCTCAGAATAGTGGCCATGAAGATGCTACAGGTGTCCAGGGACATGGCCATGCAACACTACGGCGTCCATCAGGGAAAGCCATTCTTCGAGGGCCTGGTGGAGTTCATCACATCCGGCCCGGTCATCGCTATGGTTCTGGAAGGCCGGAGCGCGATTGAGATGGTGCGCAACACTATGGGGGTCACCGACCCCCTCAAGGCACAGCCTGGTACCATACGCGGCGACCTGGGGGTAGACATGGGCCGCAACCTGATCCACGGCTCCGACTCTCCCGAAACGGCGGCCCAGGAGATAGCTCTCTTCTTCTCCCAGGACGAGATACTGAGCTACGAGCGAGACGTGGACAGGTGGATCACTGAATCCTGAACATGACGGTAGCCCGAGACCAGAGCTGCTCCAGGCGGTAGTACTCTCTCTCCTCTGGCGCGAACACATGGACGACCAGGTCGCCGTAGTCCAGGAGTACCCATCCTCCCTCGGCGGTCCCCTCGCGATGGTGCAGGGTCATCCCCGCTTTATCCAGGGCCTGGTCGATGTCCTCCAGCAGCGCCTGCACCTGGCGACGGCTCTCGCCGGTGAGGATGACAAAGTAGTCGGTAAAAGCAGAGAGCACGCTCAAGTCCAGCATCACGATGTCCGTGGCCTGCTTCTCCGAGGCCACATCCACCGCTAGGCGGGCTCCTTCGGCGGCTCCCAGCGGAGTCTTCTCTTTCATTCGCCTCTAGTTTACTTTGTTACCCAGAGTGGGTCAACGATAGCCCTTCAGCCGAAGGGCTGGCCCCGCCATGTCGCTTGACTGTCCCTGGTCAGTGTCGTTATCCTCGAATAGACGGTGCCAATAGACAGAAGAGGAAACAGCGTCATCATTGTCCGCTCGCGGTGATCCTGTCGAACCATGCGAGCGGAGGGAAAATCTCGCCCACATCCTTCGTGACGTAGGGGCAGGTTTGAAACCTGCCCCTACGGGATGAGGGGGAGCTAGGAGGTTTCCATAGGTGAGCAAGGGCAAGGTAGTGGTAGCCATGAGCGGGGGAGTGGACTCCTCCGTGGCCGCTTGCCTGCTGAAGGCAGAGGGCTACGACGTTGTGGGCGTGACCATGAAGCTGTGGAGCAACGAGCAGTCCGACTCGCCGTGCCAGCCCAAAGGCTGCTGTACCATCAAGGACGTGGAGGACGCCCGACGGGTGTGCCAGATTATCGGCGCGCCCCACTATGTGATGAGCTTTCAGCGGGAGTTCCAAACCCACGTCATCGACTACTTCGTCAGCGAGTACCGGCGAGGCCGCACGCCCCATCCTTGCCTGGCCTGCAACGACAAGATAAAGTTCGACTTCCTCATGGAGAAGGCCCGCGCCCTGGGCATCGAGTACGTGGCGACGGGACACTACGCCCGCCTGGACTCCTCCAACGGCCACCCGCGACTCCTCAAGGGGGTAGATCCCCTGAAGGACCAGTCCTACGCCCTGTTCAACCTGCGACCCCATCAGATGGAGCACCTCCTTCTGCCAGTGGGCGGGTACTCCAAGGTGGAAATACGGGACATCGCCCGGGAGGCGGGCCTGCCCGTGGCCGACAAGCCCGATAGCCAGGAGATTTGCTTCATACCGCAGAACGATTACCGTGCCTTCCTGGCCGAGCGGTTTGATTTCACACCCGGGGAGATAGTGGACACCGCTGGAGCCGTCCTGGGGCATCACCACGGCATCGAGCGCTTCACCGTGGGGCAGCGCCGCGGTCTTGGTATTTACGGGCAGGAGCCGTTGTTTGTGCTGTCGTTGGACAGGGAGAGCAACCGCGTGGTGGTGGGGCCGTCGGAGGGGCTGTTGCAGAGCACACTATGGGCCAGTGGGGTGAACTACCTGTCCGGCGTTTCTCCTCAGCGCCCGGTGGAGGTGGAAGCCAAGATACGCTACAAGTCCTCCCCGGCCCAGGCCACACTGATTCCCCGCGACGGCTGGGCGGAGATACGCTTCCAGGAGCCTCAGCGGGCCATCACCCCAGGCCAGGCCGTGGTCTTCTACCAGGGCGACGAGGTGTTGGGAGGCGGGGTGATTGAGGGGGGGGGACGGGGGTGAGTGGTTGAGGCTTTATCCCTCCAAGGCGTACAAAAGCGGATGTTGTAGCGTCTGTGAAGCAGCATGGGGCTTCACAGACGCTACAACCCACCCCCACTACGCCACTGCGTAGTTACTGTACCACTTGACATCCACTGATACACTGTGATACAGTAAGTCCATTCTACGGCAGTGGAGGGCGCAGTGAATACATTACCCCGGATCTGGACGGCTCAAGAAGTTGCGGAATACCTTAAGGTCAGCAAAGAAGCGGTGATCAAGGAATTCGAAAGCGGACGGTTGCGAGGATTTCTCGTTGGAGGGGAGTGGCGATGTACGGATGATGATTTGCGCAATTACGTTGGCAAAGGAGTTGAACTTAGCCCAGTGAGAGAAGTTCCCTCCGAAGTAGGCAAGGGTTCGTTTGTCCCAATAAGCCCCTTCGAATACCGTTGGCCCAAGAAAAAGAGTGTCCCGGAGAAAGCAGGAGAGTTCTACGACGAGGCATACGAGACGACCCGGTACATCGGTACTGGGGGCCGGTCCTTGGTGTTCACGGTAGGCTTCGCCAATCGTAAAATCGGGGGACAGCTTCGGCGGCGAGTAACAGTGTGGCTGGATAAGCGCAGACCACTTGTAGAATTCGCTGGTGGCCATGATTATGACACATCAGGCATACTCGCAAGCGTCATCAAGCTGCCTAACAATAAACAGCTTCGACCGACTGAACCAATCCCGCCGGAGTACGGAGGCTTCAAGACCGCAAGCTATGAATCTGTAGTGAGAGTCGCTGGTGCAAGCCGGAATCTGGCGATAGTCGTCCACAAGAGCGACCTCGAATTGATGGTGCGTCATGCGATCATCCGGGCACGATGGAAACACTATATCTAGTTTGATTGTGAAAACGACCAAATGGCATCTCAGGAGCAGTTCGGGCGTCAGGTGTGTTTCCACATCTGTCGAGCTAGAATATAGCTAAACAATGTTCGGTAAGAACCTGCTCTTCTACACAATTGCCAGCACCATCGTCGGCATCGTGGCCACGGCGTTGGGCGCAAACATGGCCGTCGTCCTTATCTCCGCGCTGCTGATACCGCCGGTGCTTCTCCTGGCGGTCCTGATACTGCGCTACAATGGATGGCTCTGAGGAGAGGCTGGCCCTTCCCTCCGGGGAAGGGCCAGCAGCCCTGAGGGAGTCTGAAGGAGGGGGAAGGGGGAACCCGAAAAAGCCGTCAGGCCCGTCTTACAGCCCGCACCACCACGCAGCCCCACTCGAAGCGTAAGCTGTCCGAGTCGTCCCGGTGAATGTGGAATTCCTCGGCAGCTCCTGGGGGAGGATTCGTGAAGTCCCGGCGCAGGCCCTCTACCATTTGCTCTGGAGTGCCCGAGCGCTGCACCCAGTCGTCGAACCCCATGGGCACCGGCGACATGGTGTTATCGGTGGTCTGAAAGCCGTTGGCCTCCAAAAGCGCGAGGCACTGGGAAGGGGACAGGTTTCGGACGTGGCTGGGGTCTCGCCGCTCCTCGATGTCGTTCATCCAGTCAGCCAGCGCCGCGTCCTCCGGGCATGTGGTATCCGCAAAAATCAGCACGGCTTCCGGAGCGAGAACTCGACGCCATTCGGCAACGGCTCTGTCCATGTCCTGGAAGTGGTGAGCAGCGGTGCGACAGGTAAGCAGGTCCAGGGAACTGTCGGCGAAGGGGAGGTCTTCGGCGGCCGCCAGAGTGTAGCCCAGGTTGGCAATGCCCCGCTGTGCGGCCAGGGCCCGGGTCTCCTCTAACATGGCCGGGGTGATGTCGGTGGCCAATACCTCATCCGCGTAGGGTGCTACGGCAAAGGCCGTGAACCCCGTCCCCGTGCCGATGTCCGCTGCCCGCCTGTACCGGTCTCTGGCCGCCCACTCCTGGACCACCTGTAGGCTCTCGCCGGAGCGGTGGACAAAGCTCTCGGTATAGTAATGCGCCTGGCGACCGAACTGCTCCTGGGACCCCACTCGCCTGGATGTGTTCTCATTCATAGGCACCTGGGGATGTTAGCCTAAAGGTCTGGCGATTTCAAGAGCCTGCACGAGAGCAACATGCTGCTACCCCTCCGCGGGTCTCCAACGAAGGTCAGGCCTACGGGCGGCCCCGGCCTCGTCCAGGCGGCTGTTTGGCGTATTATGGGGGGCATCCTTGAGCACTTGGGGGTCCTCATCTGCCTCCCGAGCAATGGCCTTCATCACCTGGATGAAGTAGTCCAGGGTTTCCTTGCTCTCCGTCTCCGTGGGCTCGATCATCAGGGCCTCTTCCACGACGAGGGGAAAGTACATGGTGGGAGGATGGATGCCGTAGTCTATGAGACGCTTGGCGATGTCCAGGGCACTTACACCCCTTGCCTTCTGTGTTCTAGCGGAGAAGACCACCTCGTGCATGCACGAGCGGTCGTAGGGCAGGTGGTAGTCGTCCTTCAGGGCGCTGAGGATGTAGTTGGCATTGATAACGGCATTCTCGCTTACCTCCCGGAGGCCCGCCGCTCCCAGGCTCCGAATGTAGGCGTAGGCTTTAACCACCACGCCGAAGTTTCCGTGGAAGGCGGCGGTCTTGCCGATGCTGTGCTCCGGCTCAGTCAGGCAATAGGCCTCTTTGCCCTCGCTGCCAGTCACGCTCTCGACTACAGGAGAAGGAAGGAAGGGGGCCAGGAGTGAGTTCGCACATACCGGCCCTGCGCCTGGGCCTCCTCCTCCGTGGGGTGTGCTGAAGGTCTTGTGGAGGTTAAGGTGCAGCACGTCGAAGCCCAGGTCTCCCAGCCTGGTCTGGCTCAGCAAGGCATTCATGTTGGCCCCGTCCCCGTACACAAGGCCTCCCGCCTCATGCACGGCGCGACAAATCTCCAGGATGTTGGTATCGAAAAGCCCCAGGGTATTGGGCAGGGTGAGCATCAGGCCCGCCACATACGGGGTACACGCTTGTTTGAGAGCACCCAGGTCCATGTTTCCCTGGGCATCGGAGGGTATGCTCACCACCTGGAAGCCGGTCATGGACGCGGAGGCGGGATTGGTGCCGTGGGCGCTGTCGGGGACGAGGACTGTTCTGCGGTCTCCATCTCCCCGGGACAGATGATAGGCCCGGATCATGAGCATCCCCGCCAGCTCTCCCTGGGCACCTGCCATGGTCGCCAGGCTGGTGGCCTCCATCCCCACTATCTCGGACAGGAGTACCTGAAGCTGGTATGCGAGCTTCAAGGCCCCCTGCACCGTCTCCTCCGGCTGGAGGGGGTGAATCTGGGAGAACCCCGGAAGTTGGGCCATCTCATCGTTGATCTTGGGGCTGTACTTCATGGTACAGCTTCCAAGGGGGTAGAAATTGGTGTCCACGGAGAAGTTCATCTGGCTGAGGCCCGTGAAGTACCTGACCACCTCTCCTTCGCTCACCTCCGGAAGGGCAAGGTCATCCCTCAGCAGATCCTCCGGAGGAAGAGGCTGTGGGGGCACATCCAGGGGAGGCAAAGAAGCGCCTACCCTGCCCCTCACACTCCGGTCCATCAGCAGGCGGCGTTCACGGTCTTGGTGGGTCATACGTTTTCCAATCCCTCTGCCCTCCGCTCATGGTGAGCTTGTCGAACCATATGAGCGGGCAAACCCTGCGCTCCCGCTCATTCCCTCCGACAACCTTGGTTGTTATTATACGTGCCATTCAATCGAGCACGATGCGTTCTAGCCTCGCCGCATGTCTAATCTAAATGAATTCGCCATGGTCAGAGAGCTTCGGAATCCTTACCACGGCAGGATGGGACTCGATAGGAGACACATCCAGTCGCTCACACTCAGACTTGGCCATCCGAATAACCTCAGCCCATTCTCTACGCCTTGCGTACTTACTGGGGTGACCGGTCACAATGATTGATTTCGGTTCGGGACCTAATATCGGCAGTACCCCTGTCGCTTTCAAGAACAAACGAGCCGTATTCTTGCCATTTGGCACAGACAGCTCATCCGTTTCCGATATTGAACTCAAAAGCGTTTTCAGCATATCCCAAGCCTGGGGTGAGACCACAAACATCAATACAGGATTCACTTCTCTGAGAATCGTCAGGAGGGTTGGCCTTCCTTGGACGAATGCGGACGTCAGGTTCATTCCGTGCAAAGAGGCAAACGTGGATCGTGGACGACCCTTTGCCTCACTTGCTGGAGAACGCCTGAAGACAACGTTGGTCGCTGGAACCTGCCGAAGGACATCCACGCGGCGCGTACCTAGCACATGGCTAAGGAAGCTGGTCATCTCACCAGCAAGTGCATACCCTGCCTGATCTCGAAACAGCAGGTAATCGTGCTCGTATTTCACGTAATACCTATCTCTTGCCTCAAACAATTGGCCGTCGGGACTTCCTCCGGGATTCAGGCCAAGCACCATGGCTGGAAACGCATGAATATGAGAGTAAAACAACTTGTAACGGGTACGGTCTTCTAGTCCCGTTCTCTTCTGGAAATCTTTTTCTATCTCCAGCATGGTCGACAACACAACACCCCCTTTGGCTCTTTACCAAATGATATCACTCTGTTTCCCTTCTGGTTTCAACCCCACCGTTCAGAAAACATTCAGGCTCAGGATGAGCGGCATTTACATCCCCGCTCATGGTGCCCTCGTAGAACCCGTGGATATCCTCCCCAGCACTTCCGCCAGTCCCTCGATCTCCTGGCGGGTGTTCATCTCCGTGACGCACAGAAGCAGCCCCTGTGGGATGCGGTCGCTGATGTCTAGCCCCCCGATTAGCCCTCCTCAAGAAGGCGACGGTTCATCTCACCAGGTGGCATGGGGCACTGTACCACGAACTCCTGGAAGAAGGTCCCCTCAAGAGGAAGGGAGTAGCCGGCAATCCGTCCGATGAGGGATGCGGCGTAGTGGGCCTTGTGATAGGTGAGCTCGGCGATGTGGCGTAAGCCCACCCTTCCCATGCAGGCCAGGTAGGCCACGATGGCCGTGCCCACCAGGGCCTCGCTGGTGCAGATGTTGGAGGTAGCCCGCTCCCGACGGATGTGCTGCTCCCGGGTCTGCAACGTAAGGACGTAGCCCGTCCTCCCCTGGGTATCCACCGTCTTCCCCACAATCCGGCCGGGCATCTGTCTCAGGAACTGGGCCTTGCACGTAAAGAGCCCCACGTACGGGCCACCATAGCTCAGAGCGACTCCCAGAGGTTGCCCTTCAGCCACCGCGATGTCCGCTCCGCTCTCTCCGGGAGACCGAAACATCCCCAGGAACACGGGGTCTGTTGAGACCACCAGCAGGGCGTTTCCCTGGTGGGCCGCCCTCTCCAGGGCCGCCAGCTCTTCCAAGTAGCCGTAGGAGTTGGGGTGCTGGACCGCGATGCAGGCCGTGTCCTCCTCAACACGAGCAGCGCCGGGGCTCGTCGGGTACACCTCCAGGCCCTGGGGCTCGGCGTAGGTCTTCATCACCGATAGATAGGTAGGTGATACGGTGTCCAGGACGGCAATGCGTCCCTTGCCCGTGACCCGGCAGGCCATCAGCGCTGCCTCCGCCAGGGCGGTTGCGCCGTCGTACATCCCGGCGTTGGCCACCTCCATCCCCATGAGTTGGCTCACCAGGGACTGGAACTCGTAGATGGCCTGCAACGTGCCCTGGCTTACCTCGGGCTGATATGGAGTATACGCGGTGGTCAGCTCCCCCCTGCTGGTGACGTGGTTTACCACCGCGGGGATGAAGTGGTGATACGCCCCACCCCCCAGGAAGGAGGGGACTCTCCCTGGAGTCGAGTTGAGGTCTGAGAGGGCCTGAAGCTCCCTCCGCAGCTCTAGCTCAGAGAGGGGAGGCGGTAGATTGAGAGAGGGACGGTCATAGCCCGTGGGGATATCGGCGAAAAGCGCATCCACCGACTCGACTCCGATGGCCTGAAGCATAGCCTGGCGATCGCCATCGGTGTTGGGCACGTAGGGCGAAGAAAGGCGGCCCTGATTCATGGGCTACTCGTCCAGGGATTCCAGAAAAGATTCGTAATCGGCAGCCGTCATAAGCTCTTCTATCTCGGCTGGTTGCGATGGCTTGATCCGTACAAGCCAGCCTTTTTCGTAGGGGTCTTCGTTTACTAGCTCAGGGCTGTCAATCACCGCCTGGTTTACAGCCAGTACTTCCCCTGAGATGGGAGAGAAGATGTCCGATACCGATTTCACCGACTCCACCTCCGCCAGTTTCTGCATCTGGCTCAGAATCGCTCCGACCTGAGGGAGATCCAGGAACACGAGGTCTCCCAGGTGCTCCTGGGCGTAATCGGATATGCCCACGAGGACCGTGCCTTCATCCTCGTTCTTCGCCCACTCGTGATCTTGGGTGTACTTTCTGTCTTCGGGATACATCCTACCTCTTCCTGGAATAGAAGGGGATTGTCACCACCTCTGCCTCCACCTGACGGCCCCGGATGTCTATCGCGATTTTAGTCCCGGGGTTGGCGTACTCCAAGGCAACATAGCCCAATCCTATACCCATGTCAAGGGTGGGGGAGTGGGTGCCGCTGGTCACGTTTCCAATCGGCTTCTGACCGTCCAGGATTGAATAGCCGTGACGGGGTATGCCTTTCTCCAACAGGCGAATTCCCACCAGGGTTCTGGGCAGGCCCTGTCTCTTGATCTCCTGTAGGGCGGGCAAGCCGACGAACTCGCCCTTGTCCCAGCTCACAAAGCGCTCCAGCCCCGCCTCCAGAGGCGTCACCGATGAGTTCATGTCCGAGCCGTGGAGCAGCAGGCCCGCCTCCAGCCGTAGCACATCCCTGGCCCCCAGGCCGCAAGGAGTAGCTCCCCTCTCTTTAAGGCTGAGCCATATCGGCGGTGCATCTCTCGCCGGGAGGATGATCTCGAAGCCATCCTCGCCGGTATATCCTGTCCTGCACAGGATAGCCGGCACCTCGGATACTTGGCCTTCGGCGCAACGGAACGGCCTGACGGAGGAGAGGTCCAGGGAGCAGACGGGTTGTAGGGTCTCCTCGGCTCTGGGGCCTTGCAAGGCAATCACGGCCGTCTCATCGGTGAGGACACGAAGCTCAACTCGCATGGCCCACCTGTCCTCCCACTGCCTGAGCCAGCCCAGTACCTCGTCCGCGTTGGACGCGTTGGGGACCAGTAAGAAACGCTTCTCCTCCAGCCTGTAGACAATAGTGTCGTCTATAATACCCCCCGATTCGTTGCAGATCAGGGCGTACCGAACGCGACCAAGGGGCATATCCAGCACATCCGCCGTTACCAGCCGGTGGAGGAACTGGGCAGCCTTGCTGCCCGTTATCTCCACACGCCCCATGTGCGACACATCGAAGATGCCCGCCGCGGAGCGCACCGCCCTGGCTTCGGCAAGGATGCCGGAGTACTGGATGGGCATCTCCCAGCCCGCGAAGGGCACCAGGCGCGCCCCCAGGGATACGTGGGCCTGAAAGAGAGCCGTGCGCTTCAGAGTAGCGGACTTCTCTTGACCAGATGACGATTCATGTTGCTGGGTCATGGTCGATCCAGGGCAATAGGGATAGCCAAGCTGCCAAGGATTATCTTAGGGTGTTGCACACGCTCCGTCAACGGGTGACGTCCCAGGAATACCCTGAGCTTAGAGGGTGTTTCCCAAGCCACGGAAGGCCCCCATCCCTTCGGCTTCGCTCAGGGCAAGCTCTAACCTTCCCCCGCGAGCGAGGGAAGGGATTTCTCTCCCCCGTGCAACGGGGGAGAGTCAGAGAGGAGGTAGACCGTTCGCAATGTAGCGCATCCCTTTGAAAACACCCTCTTAGGGTTTTTGGGGTACCGGCAGCACCACGGGCATGCCGGACACGGGGTGGTCCAGGATACATACCTGGGCACTGTACCCTTCCAGCACGTTCGCGCTCGTCAGCACCTCCCTGGGACTGCCCTGGGCATAGACAGCCCCGTTCTTCAGAAGGGCAATACGATGGCAGTACTGGGCGGCCAGGGTCAGGTCGTGGATGGCTATCAGAATGGCTCCACCCCTCTCTCTCTGAATGGTCCTCACCGTGTCCAGTATCGTCATCTGGTATGCGATGTCCAGGCTGGCGGTAGGCTCGTCCAGGAGGAGAAGGGGCGTCTCTTGGGCCAGTGCCCTGGCTATGAGGACCCTCTGCCTCTCTCCGCCCGACAGCTTGTCCATCGGTTGGTTGGCGAACTCCCAGGTGCCCGTCAGCTCCATAGCTCTCTGGACTGTGGCAAGGTCGCCCTTGCTTTCTGCTTGCAGCAGTCCCAGGTAGGGAGTACGCCCCATCAGTACCAGCTCCAGGGCGGTGAAGCTCCCCGGAAGGTGAGGGCTCTGGGGTACTACTGCCACTAGCTGCGCACTCTCCCTGGGAGAGAGTGAAGCCAGGTCGAGATTCCCCCATCGTATCTCTCCCGACTCCGGCTTTAGAACGCCGCTGACCAGCTTGAGGAGCGTGGACTTCCCCGACCCGTTGGGGCCCACCACTGCCATCACCTCTCCCTCCCTTACCTCCAGACTCAGTCCCTGGAGCACTGGCCTGTCGCCGTAGGCAAAGCGTAAGTCTGTTACCTGTAACATGGCTCCTAGAACACCATCCCTTTCTTCTGGCGTAGCAGGTAGAGAAAGAAGGGAGCACCGAAGAAGGCGGTAATCACCCCCACAGGCACTTCCTCAGGGGTCATGACTGTGCGGGCCAGCAGGTCCGACACTATCAGAAGAGTGGCTCCCACAATGCAGGCCATGGGGAGGAGAAAGCGGTGGTCGGCCCCCCATGTCAGCCGCACCATGTGAGGAGCCATGAGTCCCACAAAGCCTATCATCCCGCTGATGGAGACCGCTGCGGCTGTAATGAGAGAGGCGGCGACAATCAAGATAATCTTGGTGCGTTCTACATTGATTCCTAGCTGCTGAGCCTGCTCCTCGTCCAGTTGCAGAACGTTGAGAATCCTGCCGTGGATGAGGATGACCAGAACGCAGGGAATCATGTACGGCAGAAGCCATGCCACCTTCTGCCACCCGCTGGCGGAGAAACCGCCCAGGAGCCATGTCAGGACTGGACGGACATCGGGGGAGGCATGGAGCATGAGGAAGGTGGTGGCGGCGGAAGCCAGGAAGGCGATGGCTACTCCCGCCAGGATCAGAGTGGTGGTGGGCACACTCCCCCCTACGCGGGCCAGCCCGTAGGCCAGAGACACCGCGGCCAGCGCGCCCAGAAAAGCGATGGGCGGAAGGACGTTTATCCCATACAGGGAGAGTGGAATGGGAGATACCAGGACGATGGTTGCGGCCAGCCCTGCCCCGGAGGCCACACCGATAAGGTATGGATCGGCCAGGGGATTGCGAAAGAGACCCTGATATGTTCCGCCTGCAATGGCCAGCGCAGCCCCCACCAGTCCCGCTGCCACTACCCGGGGAAGACGTATGTCCCATACTATGGCGTCCCAGCTAGAGGGCCAGGTCGAGGATACGTCCACAAAGGGCAGTCGGCTTACGACGACCTTCGCCACTGTCGCCGGAGGTATGTTCACCGGGCCCCTGGCGGTAGCCAGCAGGGCCACCACCAGGACAATCAGGACTCCCACGGCCAGGTGACGCCAGGCGAGCTGGTGCAGGCGCACTGTCGGCGCACGTTCTTCCCTCTCCACACCGACCCTTCCCGCAGGGGAAGGGCTGGCCCTTCTTTGCAGCTGGAGTCTCACGGAAAGAGCTCCGGATACAGCAGCCCTGCCAGTTGCTCAATGCCGTCTACAATCCGAGGCCCCGGCCTGCTGAGCAAGTCGGCGTCAAAGGGATATATTTTATCCTCTTGCACGGCGGTGATGCTGCCCCAGCCGGGCCGTGCCTCCAACTCATCCACCGTTATGCCCGTGGCCAGGTACTCCTTGGAGTCTCCCAGGACTATCACCTCCGGGTTCTTCTGCACAATCACCTCGGCGCTTAGCATGGGATAGGGGCTATCTGCGCCCTCGGCAATGTTCTGCACCTTCAGCATCTCCAGGATGCTCCCAATGAAGGTGTCGGGGCCTACCGTGAACAGGGCGGGGTCCAGCTCATAGTACAGACGTGGCCCCTCTTCTATCCCTGCGAGCTTGCTCACCACTGAATCTATGCGGCTCTCCATATCCGCAACCAGGGCATTGGCCTGCGCCTCCCTATCCGTGATCCGGCCCAGCAGTGCGATGTTATCCAGGACTCCCTGCAGGTCATCGGCGGGAAACAGGTAGAGGACTTTTATGCCCAGCCGCTCGGCATCGGCTACAGGCCCTTCGAAAGTGGTGTAAAGCAAGTCTGGCTCCAGGGCGGCCAGGACCTCCAGGTTTAGAGTGAAAGCATCGCCCACCCTGGGTTTCTCCCCGGCTTCTGGCGGGAAGTTGGAGTAGCTATCCGTTCCCACTACGCGGTCTCCCAGCCCCAGGGCGTAGAGGATCTCCGTGTGGGCCGGAGAAATGGAAACGATCCTTTGCGGGGCACGATCAAAGACCACGTCCCTACCCCTGCTATCGGTCACGGTGATCGTCGGGGAGACGGTGATCATCGTCGGGGAGACGGTGATCGGGGAGTAAGAGGCCGGCGTGGCCGTGGGAACAGGGGTGGCCGTAGCCGTGGGCAGAGGGGTGCCCGTGGCCGTGGGAATGAGGGTGGCCGTAGGCTCCCCCGTATCGCAAGCCAGGGCCAGCCACAACACCAGGGTGGATAACAGTATCAGCAGATTCCTCTTGTTCATCTATCGCTCCTTTCCAGGTATAGAAGGAAAGGCAAAAAATACCCCCTGGCTTGGAAGAAACTGGCAGGGGGCGCTTTCACGGGCAGCAAAAAACCCTGCCACAGAGGGGGACAGGGTTACTCAGCATAGCTGCCTATGCCTGTGCCTTTCCTCGAAGGCCGTGCGACATCGGCGGGGCGGTGGACCTGGCTCGCCAGGCAAACGTGCTACTGGCATACAGTTGCGGGACAGCTCCGGTCTCTCACCGGCTTCCTCTCTTAAGCCCTCTCGGGCACCCACGCCGTATCTATTAAGTTGTTAACCCGTGCAGAATTCTACAGGACGCACACAGTATATCACAGATGGCGAGGCAAAATGCAAGGCCCTGTTCTCGTCCAGCAGATTAATGATACATGACCTCGATCCAAGTTTAGCTATTGGGAAGTACTCGGATAGGGTATCAGTGATGTGGCGATCCGTGATGCGGTGAATAGCCGGAGTCGTGAGGAAGGTTGAATTGTTGACAGCGGATGGAGCCACAACTACACTCGCATTCACTTGAGGGATATCTGTTCGAGATAGCCGCCGAGCGTCTGTGCGACTTCCAACATGACCTCTGCCTTGAGAACCAGGCACAGCAACCGGGGTCGAGCCAACCACCCAGTCCAACCTGCAAGTAGGTGTTTCCTTGACACAGGGCTTCCCGCGCAGGGAGATAGACATCCCGGCCAGGCACGGTCGGCTGCATTGTGTAGTCCAGGGGGAGGGCAATCCCCTGGTGCTCCTGCACGGTGCCCTGGGCACGGGCCTGGCCCATTTCCGCGGGCAGATAGACGAGTTCGCCCAGGGCTACCAAGTGATTGTCCCCGACTTCCTGGGCTACGGGAAATCGGGCCGTCGGGCTTCCTTCGACGAGTATTTCTACCAGCGAGACATGGAGGACGTGGTCGCAATGGTGCAGCACTTGGGGTTGCCCCCGGTCCACCTTTGCGGGTTCAGCGATGGTGCCGTCGTGGCCATGATGGTGGCCGGGGAGCACGGGGCCTGCGTTCGCTCCTTGGTGCTCATTGGCGGCCAGGCTGTCTTGGATGACCAGGCTATGGAAGTGGTTCGGACATGGACTCCTGTAGAGCGGCTCCCCATGGGGCTTCAGCAGGCCCTGGCACACAGCCACGGCGACCCCTACTGGAGACAACTGGTCACCGAGTACGTCGACGCACTGGAGCGCCTCTATCACAGGGGGGGCGATGTTGCCAGTGAATGTCTGCCCAATATTGCTTGTCCTACCCTCATCATCCAGGGGGAAAGGGACCCTTGGGTCAATGCCGTACATGCCCAGATGCTCCATAGCTCCATTCGGGAGTCGGAGCTGGAGCTATTCCCAGGTACCGGCCATGAGGTGCACCGTGAAAAGCCAGAGGCTTTCAACCGCCGGGTGCTGAGTTTCCTATCTTCGCTCTACCTGTGACGGAACTCCCGCTCTGAGATGGAGGTCGCTGGAACGGGGATGCTACCCCCGACGGCTTGCTTCCCTTTGGATCTCCGCTATCAACTCATCTGCCGATGAAGAGGACAGTGCGAACGGCTTTGCTTTGGTGGGTGGGGTTGTCAAGTAGCTCCAAAGTGCCGTCCAGACGCGGTCACGGGCTTCCTGTGTCTTCGCCCTGTATAGGGCCGGAAGATACTGCCTCAGGAAGCGGTATACCAGGTGCTGGCATGCTTCCGGGTTGCCCTGAAGCTCACTTGCCTTGCCGACAATATCGTCCCAGACAGTGTTGTTAGATGTGTTGGAGTGGCTCAATTCTACTAACCTCCATGCGCTGCCGACAACATTCTACAGCAGATCAGCCAAAGTTTTGCTTCAGAGTTCAGTATCTCACTCGGCTGTGCTGGTCTCTTTAATCGCTGGGGATCGCCGGAGGCTAGACATAACCATCTTGCGGCGCAAGTAAGCGATCTGGGTGGCAAAGGGCAACTCTCCTGGGCAGTAGTCGTCACAGGCAAAAAGGCTATGCAGTCAAACACTCCTTCCTCTGTGCCGATAACTTCAAAGCCCTCGGCCTTGAAGCGATGGTCGCGCGGGTCGCCAATAAAGCGGGCCATGGCCTCGTTGGGCCTGGTCACTCTGCTCTGTTGCCAACAGGGTACATCTGATCTACATGGCGACCAGAGTATGCCTCAGACCTGGAACTCGGGGGCAACATCACCCCTTATCCGAGATCACAAGGCTGCTGCCGGGTGTACTGAGGGCCACACAATGATTGGCTCTAATCTGGACCGGAGGGTACAAGCCCTAAGGAGCACTGGCATGATTTCAGCGCGGCGTGCCAACCTCAATCACACCACAACGACCGTCCCCGGGTAGCCCATAACGCTTCCCCACCCTCTTAGAGCCTATCTGACCGCCGAGTACACGGAGGAGTTCAAAGATGTTTACTCTATCCTAATCCTGGCGATCTCCGTGTACTCGGCGGCTAGTTTCTAAACAGACTCTTGATGGCCTCCTTTTCCGTTAGCCAGTCCCCCAGAGGTCCTTGGCTATGTCATCGAGCCCCAGGGCCCGCAGGGTTTCGGGCAAGGGCCGCCCGCTCTCCCTGTCCCAGGCCATCAGCTTATAGTAGTTGTCCAGCATCCCTTCCCACTCGGGTACAATGGTAATGCCCTTGGCGGGGCCGTCCACCGGGGCCGAGCTCCAGCGGGGAGAGGGCTGCTCCGTGGCAATGTC
>JBDRIA010000005.1:0-2236 GCA_043816345.1 Chloroflexota bacterium | reverse complement strand
GAGCATTGCATGGGCAATGTTTGTCCCCAATCTTTTCTTGTCTCATAACCCCACCCGAAAAACACAATGATCATCTTCCCCGTCTTCGACAGTAGAGAGAGACACGAGGTCGCTCCCCGAATCTGAGGAGGGGGCTGTCCGTATCTGGGGCAGGTGCGAAGGCATAGATACACGCGGGAGTATTTGGCAGAGAGTTGACAGCAGGATATACACGTAGTAGGATGACGCCGTGTACATCCGCACCGTCATCCGCCACAACAAGAACGGCACCACGACTCGCTACGTCCAACTCGCCCGCAATGTTTGGGACCCCCAGGCGAAGCGCTCTGTGCCCCAGGTGGTGTACAGCTTCGGCCGGGAGGAGAACGTCGACAAGGAGGCCCTGCGCCGCCTCGCCCGGAGCATAGGCCGCTTCCTGGGACCTGATGAGCTGCTGAGAGGCCAGGATTGGTTAGAGGCGACGGAGCTTCGTTTCATGGGCAGCCGTGCCCAGGGCGGGGCCTGGGCCTTGAGTGGGCTGTGGGAGCAGTTGGGGATAGGGAAGGTCATGGGTCGGCTCCTGGCGGAGCACCACTACCAGAGCCCCGTGGAGAGGGCGCTCTTCGCCCTGGTGGCCAACCGGGCTCTGGCCCCTAGGAGCAAGCTCGGGGTGGAGGAGTGGGTGGCGGAGGATGTGGCCATCCCTGGGTTGCTCGAGGCGCCGGTACAGCAGCTCTACCGTGCTATGGACTTCCTCCTGGGGCACCAGGAGGAGGTGCAGTGGCAGGTATTCGCCGCCGTGGCCGATCTCCTGAACCTGGAGGTGGACCTCCTGTACTTTGACACCACCTCCACCTACTTTGAGGTGGAGGAAGAGGACGAGGACGAAGATGATGGTGGCAATGGCCTGCGGCGGAGAGGGTACTCCAAGGACCATCGGGCTGATTTGCCCCAGGCGGTGGTGGGGCTGGCGGTGACCCGGGAAGGGATACCGGTGCGCTGCTGGGTGTGGCCGGGGAACACAGCGGATGCCTCGGTAGTGGCCGAGGTGAAGAAGGACCTGGTGGGATGGAAGCTGGGGCGGGTAATCACGGTGGTGGACCGGGGCTTCGTCTCAGAGGAGAACCTGAGGGAGCTACAGAAGGCTGCGGGCCACTACATCGCCGGGGAGCGGCTGCGGAGCGGCAAACAGGACACCGAGGCTGCTCTGGGCCGAGCAGGGCGCTACCAGAGGGTGAAAGAGAGGGTGGAGGTGAAGGAGATCATCGTGGGTGAGGGTGAGGCGAGGAAGCGGTACGTCCTGGTGCGCAATGAGAAGCAGGTGGAACGGGACCGGGCCCAGCGGGAGAAGCTGGTAGAGCGGCTGGAGCAGGAGCTGAGTAAACTGAAAGAGCTGCAAGGGCAGCCCCATACCAGGGCCTGTTGTGCCTTGCTGGTCCATCCCGCCTATAGGCGCTACCTGAGGACCGACCGCCGTGGCCGCCCCTACGTCGATCACGGGAAGCTAAGGGAGGAGGCCCACCTAGATGGGAAGTACCTGCTGAGGACCTCTGATGACACCCTCACGGCCGCGGACGTGGCCCTGGGCTACAAGCAACTGGCAGAGGTGGAGCGGGCCTTCCGCTGCCTCAAGCACGACCTGGACATGAGGCCCATGTACCACCGGCTGGAGGAGCGCATCAGGAGCCACGTGCTCCTGTGCTGGTTGGCCCTGCTCCTGGTCAGGGTGGCCGAGAACCGCACCGGGGAGACATGGGGCAAACTACGACGCTATCTGGAGAGGATGCAACTGGGGGAGTTCAGCGGCCCCGCCGGGCGTGTGCTGCGCCCGAGCGAGCCTACCCCGCAACAAAAGACGTTCCTCAAGGCCCTCGGCGTGCACGAGCCACCTCAGCTACTTCTCGTTGAGCCGCCAGCCAGGGCCGTCGCATAGAAACACACCCTCCCGCCACTCCCCCGCTTTTTGTATCTGTTTTCGACCTTTGCTCACATAAGACTGTCGAAGTCAGGTCTCAAGGTCTGGCGTGTAGCGCCCCGCGCGGGCAGCGCTGGTCACCTTCGCGCGGTGTAGGAATGCTTCCTGCGCCCGCTGCACGTTGCCTGGGTCGCCGCCCCAGATCTTGAATGGTGAAGTCTGCAGAGATCTACCGTAGGAAAAGCTCAACTGCCACGGCACGGCATCGGCATGCCTGTTGAGAGCGTCCAGATTAAGTGTCGCCTCGGCATCGCTCTGGCCGCCGGAGAGGAACACCACACC
>JBDRIA010000004.1:0-6255 GCA_043816345.1 Chloroflexota bacterium | reverse complement strand
TTTAAGCGGCCAAAAGAACAGGGGGATGGCCCTCCAAGAGGTGCGTCATCTCATGAAAGATACTCCCTAGCCATTTCCTGACCACCTACGGAATCTTCTTCAGATAGCGATGCCGCAGTAGTGAGGTTTTTCAGAGCGTCCTATAATGTAATGAGCACTACTATGGGTGGTACTTATTGTCTACCGTAATCATTGAGACCCACGGCTGCAAGCTTAACCAGGCCGATTCCCAGGCCCTGGCCCGACGATTTACCCTGGCAGGCTATCAGGTGGTAGGCCCTGGCCAGCCCTCCGATGTCTACGTCCTGGACACGTGCACCGTCACCCAAATGGCGGACCGCAAGGCCCGCCACGCCCTGAGGGCCGCCCACCGCCAAAACTCCAAGGCTCTCATTGTGGCCACGGGGTGCTACGCTCAAAGGGATCCTGCGAAGCTGGGAGCTCTTCCGGAGGTGGATCTAGTCCTGGGTAATACCGATAAGGATATGCTGGTGCAGGAGATCATCTCGTTTTGGAAGGATGTCCTTGGCACCAGCGCTGTCGGAAAAGAGGTTTCAGGAAAGGGTATGCGCCGCGCCAGGGCAATGGTGAAAATCCAGGAAGGCTGCAACCAGGTGTGCGCCTATTGCATAGTGCCCAAGGTTCGTGGCAGAGAGCGCAGTATCCCGGCCGATGGCCTGGTGGCTCAAATAGGGGCTCTGGAGGAGGGGGGATTTCAGGAGGTGGTTCTGACTGGCACCCAAATTGGCTCCTATGGTTTCGACATTCCAGGTGCCAGCTTGTTTCGCCTCATAGAGCTTATGCTAAACAAAACCACAATACCACGAATAAGGGTATCATCACTGCAACCCCAAGTACTTGGAGAGGAGTTGCTGGGACTGTGGCAAGACCCACGGCTATGCCCCCACTTTCATATGCCCCTTCAGAGCGGCAGCGACGCCGTGCTGCGGCGCATGGGCCGACACTATACCGCCGATCTCTTCGCTCACACGGCTGAGCGAGTCCGGGCGCGAGTTCCCCATGCATCCATTACTACCGATGTGTTGACGGGCTTTCCCGGGGAGAGCGAGGAAGAGTTCCAAGAAACGTATCGCTTCTGCCGGGACATTCGCTTCTCTGGCATGCACATTTTCCCTTACTCTGTGCGTCCTGGGACCTCCGCGGCTCTCTTCCAAGGCAAGATTGACCCTGTTACCAAAGGACTTAGAGGAAGACAGCTTCTGCAATTAGCCCAGGAGCATGCCTTCGACTTCCGCGTGAGTCTCCTGGGCCAGATCCGCCCTGTGCTATGGGAAAGCAGGGACCCAGGCGATAGCCGCGAGAGGTGGTCGGGGCTTACCGACAACTATGTGCGGGTGTTCACGGAGGAGCCCCGATTCCTGGGGAACACCATCACTGTCACCAGGCTGCTGGAGGAGCAGGACGGGTCACTGTACGGCCAGGTGGTCGATTAGCCTTGGGGACAGGTATGTTCTTGGGGTTCCCCTTGATCTACACGAGAGTTTCCAGGTGGCCGGGGTCTATGAGGCAGTGTATCTGAGACCTGATGGCAACGGTGTGGGTAAGGTTAGCGGCGTGGTCGGCCTCTTGATAGCCAAGGTAGTCAGGACACGTTACCTTGCCTGAAAGAAAGGGTGCAGCGGAAGCCTGTCTGTCAGGTTTGCGAAGGGGCTGTCTCTGCACCCAGACGCCGATCTCTCAGAGGGTGTTTTCAAAGGGATGCACCACATTGCGAACGGTCTACCCCCTCTCTGACGCTCCCCCGGCGCACGGGGGAGAGAAATCCCGTCCCCCGCGAGCGGGCGAAGGTTCGGATGGGGGCCTTCCGCGGCTTGGGAAACACCCTCTCAGGTTGATAGCTGAAGCAGCGGCTTCCCGTTGATTGACTCCTTGAAGGTGTTCCTTACAGGTTCACTGGCCTAAGGCCAACAGACCCGTTTCTCTTCTCCAGGTAACCCGCCTTTTCCTCGTTGCCGTGTCCGAAAATCACCAGCCACCCTTCTATTACTGCCTGGGCCATGAGCTCTTTTTTTCTTTCCAGGGTGTCTTCGGGAAACTGATCGTGGGCGGCAATGTATGGGAGGGCCAGGTGATGGGAAGTGGGAATCACGTCACCCAGGAAGACCACTTTCTCGCCGCCGCAGCTTATCTGGACCACCTGGTGGCCAAGGCAGTGCCCTCCGGTGTTCTTGCCCCAGATTCCCGGCAATATCTCGGCGTCCCCGTCAATCAATTCAAGCTGGCCCGTTTCCTGGAGACAGGCGAAGTCTTCAGAGTGATGAGAGGCCTCGCCCCGTTCGCTGGGAACCATGGCATTCTCCCAGCAGGACGCTTGTACTATGTAGGTGGCCTTCGGAAACACCGGAATGGGCTTCCCGGAGCGGTCGATCTTGGTGCAGCCACCCGAGTGATCGAAGTGAAGGTGGGTCAGGATCACCTTGTCTATATCTTTTGCAGCAAGGCCCACCTCCCTCAGCCCCTTACCCAGTTTGCTGGAGGACAGACCGTAGACTTCCCGCATCTTCCCCGTCTCTTTGCTCCCGACGCCCGTATCCACCAGCACGTTCCCGTGCTCCGTGCGGATCAGAAGGCAGTTAAGCCCCAGACTTATACGGTTCCATCGATCCGCTTTTATCTGTTGCTCCCATTGAACTTTGGGAATCTGGCCGAATATGGAGCCACCGTCGTATTTTATTATTCCGTCGCTGAGGAGATGGATAGATGGAGTACTTGAGTTCACCTCTGGATCACCCCCTTTGGAGCCAATTGCGTAAACATCCCCCCCATGGGAAATGACCGTAAATAACAGGTACCCGTGTCCCGGAGGCCTTTGCTACAGGTTCAAGGCCTCCGGTAGGTCTGAGGGGATCACACCATTGCCGCAAGGATGCTCTGAGAAGGCGCTGGGGCAAGGGTCCCGCCTTGTATGAATGATATTGCCTCTCCCCAATGGGCTGTCAAGGGCTGGCCGTATGTGATTCTTGAACATATGGGTAAAGTTTTCACAAAAATACCGTGGCTGAGTTTGAGACCGCGGTTTGAGTCAGGGCGGGCAATTGGAGCCAACGCCGAAGTCCACGCGGGTTTTACATCATGCCAGGGCTTCCGCCAGCACCTCTGCCAAGTGCCGGGGCCTGCGACCTGTGCCGTGCTGAATTTGCTGCCGGCAGGAGATGCCTGTGACCACTACTTCGCTTTCTTCGTCGCTGGAGGACACGGCGGGGAACAGGCGCTGGCCTCCGATGGTCATTGAGATGTCGTAGTGCTCTTTCTCATACCCGAAGGCCCCGGCCATGCCGCAGCATCCCGCGTCGCTCTCCTCCACCTGGAAGCCGGGCACCAGTCTCAAGGCTGCCAGGGTGGGTGCTGTGCCTATCAAGGCCTTGGTGTGGCAGTGGCCGTGAAAGAGGACTTTCTTGATAGTCTCCTTGAATTCCAGGTCCAGCCGCCCGTCCTGTTGGAGCATCTGAAGGAACTCTTCCAGCAAGAAGGCTCTCTCCGCGACCGCGCTGACTTCGGGGCCGCCCAGGAGGTCGGGGTACTCGTCACGAAGGGTCAGGAGGCAGCTTGGCTCACATCCAACGATGTATGCACCCTGCTGCACGTAGGGATAAAGCAGGTCTACGTTGTACCGGGCGTTGGAGCGGGCCATGTCCAGGAACCCCTTGGAGATCATGGGACGCCCGCAGCACTTGCGGTCTACCAGGATTACTTGGAAGCCCGCTCGCTCCAGGAGCTTTGTGGCGGCCATGCCGATGGAGGGGTAGTTGTAGTTCATGAAGGTGTCGTTGAAGAGCACCACCTGGCCGCGAGTCTGCTTTTCAACGTGGGATTCTCTGGAGCGGAACCATTGGGGGAAGGTCTGCCGTGCAAAGGGCGGCAGGGGCCTTCGCCTGTCTATCTTCAGGAAGAGGTCCAACTTCCACCTGACGACGGGAGATCGAAGCAACCAGTTGGACAGGGGAGCCAAGGCGCATCCCAGTTTGCTGATGGTGTCGATGTGGGCAAAGAGCCTTGCCTGGAGGGGGTAGCCATGCTTCTGGTGGTAAGCATCCAGGATCTCGTACTTCAGCTTGGCCATGTCTACCTGGGAGGGACACTCGGCCTTGCATGCTTTGCACGCCAGGCACAGATCCAACACCTGCTGCATACGATGGCTGGTGAGCTCCTCCGGAGGAAGGAGGCCGGAGAGCACCGCTCGCAGGGCGTTGGCCCGGCCCCGGGTGGAGTGCTCTTCCTCTCGGGTAGCCCTATATGAAGGGCACATGGTCCCACTCAGGGTGTTGCGACAGATTCCCACCCCGCTACACATCTCAACGGCTTCTTGAAAGCTGCCCTCTTGGGAGAAGTCCAGTTTGGTCTGAGGTGACAGGCTGGTATAGCCAGGGCCATATCTGAGGTTTTCGACCATGGTCTGGGAGTCGACGATCTTACCGGGGTTCATAATGCCCGCGGGGTCGAAGGCGCGCTTGACATCTCGAAAGGCGTTGTAGAGACGCGTTCCAAATACCTTCTCATTCCACATGCTGCGCACCAGGCCATCGCCGTGCTCGCCGCTCATGGCTCCTCCCATCTCCATCACCAGGTCGCATGCCCCCCTGGAGATGTTGTACATCCGGTCCACGTCGGCCTGCTCCTTGAGGTTGATGAAGGGGCGCACGTGGATGCATCCGACGCTGGCGTGGCCGTAGTAGGCCGCGACGGTGCCGTTGGCGCGTATCAGCTCGTCCACCCGCCGGATGTACTCGGGGAGCCTCTCTATTGAGACGGCGCAGTCTTCGATGAAGGGGATGGGCTTGGAGTTTCCTTTGGTCCCCATCATTAGACCGACGCCGGCGCGGCGTACATCCCATACGTTGGCCTGTTCCTCTCTGCCAATGACTTTGACGAAGGCATAGCCCATTCCCTCGCGCCGTAGGCTCTTTTCTATCTCCTCCAGCTTGGCCGTTACCTCTTTCTCGGTATCTCCTGCGGTTTCCACCAATAAGACAGCCTCCGGGTCTCCTTCTATGAAGGTGCTTCTCCGGGCGTATCCCAGCGAGGAGCGGAGTTGGTCCAGGATGACGCGCCCCACTAGCTCAACTGCCGCAGGGCCATGTTCCAGGGTAGCCACAGCGGCGTCCATGGCCTCAATCAGTCCCTGGAAGTGGACCACCATGAGGGCTGTGGTCTTGGGCCGGTGCTCCAGGTTTAGCTTGGCTTCGGTTATGGTGGCCAGGGTTCCTTCGGAGCCGACGATGAGCTTGGCCAAGTTGAAAGGTGCGCCTTTTACAAACTCGTCCAGGTTATATCCGCCGACCCGCCGCATGACCTTGGGGTACCGGGTCTCTATCTCTTGGGCATTGGCCTCGACGATGGCGGGGATACGCTGGTATATCTGGCCCTCCAGTCCGCCGGCGCGCTGTTTGGCCTCCGCCTCCGAAGGTGTTAGCGAGCCAAGGGTGACCACGTCTGCGTTGGAGAGGATTGCCTCTACCTGTTTGACGTGGTCTATCATCTTTCCGTAGACAATGGAGTGGGAACCACTGGAGTTGTTTCCTATACCTCCCCCTATGTTGGCCCTGTTAGCAGTGGCCGGGTCTACGGGGAAGAAGAGGCCGGTTTCCCGGAGTAGATGGTTCAGTTCGTCCAAGACGATGCCGGGTTGTACCCGCGCCCACCGCTCTTCCGTGTTTACCTCCAGGAGGCTGTTCATGTACTTGGACAGGTCTATGACGATAGCGCGGCCCACTGTCTGGCCCCCGAGGCTTGTGCCCCCTCCCCGTGGCAGGATTGGAACGCCGTACCTGTGGGCCATCTCCACGGTGGCGATGACGTCCTCTTTGTTCCGGGGGATCACCACCCCCAGGGGCTCGATCTGGTAGTTGCTGGAGTCGGTGCTGTAGAGTGCGCGGGAGTATGGGTCGAATCGGACTTCACCCGATACCACTTTCCGAAGCTCTTGGGATAGTTCTGCCATCTCCATAGAAACCTCCCCATTGCAGATATCTGCCTGACGCGTCGGAAGCCATTTCGACGATTATACATTAAGCCACACGCCCTTGTGCGAATAGAGCCAGGGAGAGAGGTGGTGGGCAGGCTCGTTGACAGGTATGGGCCTCTGCTCTAGGATAGGTTTGAGGCCGTGCTACACGGGGAGCTAGCGGTGCCCTGTACCCGCAATCCGCTATAGCGGGGTGGAACTCCCTCCCCAGGTCTGTGTCCAAGACCTCTATCCTCTCTGGTGGATGTAGAGAGTTGGGTCCTGGGCGGCGG
>JBDRIA010000003.1:0-9611 GCA_043816345.1 Chloroflexota bacterium | reverse complement strand
GCGGACCTGCCTTCCTGCCAGGAGGCTGCAGAAATGTTCTTGGAGCGGTATCATTACCACCGGCCTCACCTCGGCCTTGGACTACACACACCCCTCACGAAAGGAGCCTGACTGTCGGATATTTACGGATAATACATCGGCCCGTTGACTTCTGCTTCCATAAGGGATATACTATTTTACTGGCAGTTTATGTTCCAGAGTATGTTTTCTATTTTCCCCAGTGCGACTTCCCAGTTGCGTTTTTTTCACGTCTAGTAGAAGCCAGCCTTACTTCGCCCAGGAGCGTGATTCACCATGGACTCTTTAGCCTTAGCTTCCCCTCAGAATGCCAGCGCATCCCTTGCTCGGAAATCCTACGCCAAGATACCCCAGGTGTTGGATGTCCCAAATCTCATACAGATGCAGATTATTTCCTTCAACTGGTTCATGGGCGATTGTCTGAGCTCCCTCTTCCAGGAGATATCGCCCATCCAGGACTTCACAGGCAATAGATTTGAGCTGTCATTCCTTGACCACGAGTTCCAATCGCCCAAGTACTCCGAGGAAGAGTGCCGGGCAAGGGAGGTAACCTACGCCGTTCCCCTTTACATTTCGGTACGCCTTCTAATCAAGGAAACCGGGGAGATGAAAGAGCAGCGGCTCTTCATGGGAGACGTACCCATGATGACGTCTCAGGGCACCTTTGTCATCAACGGCGCTGAGAGAGTGGTGGTTAGCCAGTTGGTCAGGTCCCCCGGGGTCTACTTGACCGTAGAAAGGGACGTGGCCAGTGATAGGGACCTGTGCACAGGCAAGTTGATACCCTACAGAGGCGCATGGCTGGAGTTCGAGACCAGCAACAAAGATGTACTGTCGGTAAAAGTGGACCGCAAACGAAAGGCACCCATTACCACCCTTCTTCGTGCCTTGGGCCTGGTGGATGAGGATGAGCTGTTGACCTTGTTTCAAGACGTTGACAACGATCCTCAGCACCAGTACATAAGAGCTACGCTGGAGCGGGATACCCACGTCCAGAACCAGGATGAAGCCCTCCTGGAGTTCTACCGTCGTCTCAGGCCTGGTGAGCCCCCCAATGTAGAGAATGCTCGCAACCTGATGGAGAACCTGTTTTTCAACCCGCGCCGCTATGATCTGGGCAGAGTGGGGCGGTATAAGCTCAATCGCAGGTTGGGTCTCAATATCAGCCCCGATGAGCAAAATCTCACCAAGGAAGACCTGATAGCCGTAGTCAGGAAAATGATCCTGGTGAACAATGGCCAGGAGAGCCCCGACGACATCGACCACCTGGGAAACCGAAGGATAAGAGCCGTGGGAGAGCTCCTTCAGAACCAGCTACGGGTGGGGTTTCTTCGCATGGAACGAGTGATCAGGGAGAGGATGACCACCCAGCCCGATCCCGCTGCGGTTACCCCCGCGGCCCTGATAAATGTGCGCCCCGTTGTGGCGGCCGTGAGGGAGTTCTTTGGGGGATCCCAGCTCTCCCAGTTCATGGACCAGACCAACCCTCTGGCTGAGCTGACACATAAGAGGCGTCTCTCTGCCCTGGGCCCCGGCGGTCTCTCCCGGGAGCGCGCGGGGTTTGATGTCCGAGACGTTCATCACTCTCACTACGGCCGTATCTGTCCAATTGAGACTCCAGAGGGCCCAAATATCGGCCTTTTGGGTTCACTGGCCACCTATGCCAGGACCAACGAGTTTGGCTTTATAGAGACTCCCTATCGCAAGATACTGAGAGAGGTACCCAATACCTATCCTGATCTCCAGGGTCACACCGTTACCGAGAATCTGGCAGATAACCAGGGTAAGGTGGTAGCCAAGAAAGGCCAAACAGTATCGGCGGCACTGGCTAAACGTATTGCCGCCCTTCCGCCCACCACCGTCAAGGTAAAGCCCTTTGCCTCCATGGATCCCCAAGACATCACCTACCTGGCTGCTGACGAAGAAGAGCGCTACCCCATTGCCCAGGCCAACTCTCCCCTAGACGACAAGAATCAGTTTATTACCGATAGGGTGGAGATAAGGCAAGGTGAGGTCTTCTCCCTGGAACCACCAGAGAGTGTTTCCTATATGGACATATCGCCTATACAGATCGTAAGTGTGTCCGCGGCCTTGATCCCCTTCCTGGAGCACGACGACGCCAACAGGGCCCTCATGGGATCCAATATGCAACGCCAGGCTGTGCCTCTCCTCCGTACCGAAGCTCCTCTGGTCGGCACGGGAATGGAAGGGAGAGTGGCTATGGACAGCGGCCAGGTAGTCATATCGCGCACCTCCGGTTTAGTCACCAGTGTCTCCGGGGATGGCATAGAGGTCCAAGATGTGGATGGCAACCCACATAGATATCCTCTGATCAAGTTTCTGCGCAGTAATCAGGGCACGTGCATCACCCAGCGCTCCATCGTCAGTAAAGGAGATGTGGTGCAAGCTGGACAACCCCTGGCCGATAGCTCCTCCACGGACAACGGGGAACTGGCCTTGGGGCAGAACGTCCTGGTAGCCTTCATGAGCTGGGAAGGATACAACTTCGAAGACGCCATCATCGTGAACGAAGACCTACTGCGGAGAGACAAGTTCACTTCTATTCACATCGAGAAGTACGAGGTGGAGGCCCGAGACACCAAACTGGGCGCCGAGGAGATTACAAGGGACATCTCCAACGTGGGGGAGGATGGCCTGCGGAACCTGGACGAGGACGGGGTGATCTATCCCGGTGCCGAGGTGGGTCCCGGGGACATCCTGGTGGGCAAGATAACTCCAAAGGGCGAAACGGAGCTCACCGCCGAGGAGAAGCTACTCAGGGCCATCTTTGGAGAGAAGGCCAGGGATGTGAAAGACACATCCCTGAGAGTACCCCACGGCGAAAGAGGCAAGGTAATAGATGTGAGGGTCCTCTCCCGCTCCAATAAAGAAGAGCTCGCACCCGGGGTAAACACCCTGGTGCGAGTGTGGATTGCCCAGACCCGAAAGATAGCAGAAGGGGATAAGATGGCGGGTCGCCACGGCAACAAGGGCGTCATCTCCCGGATACTGCCCGCGGCAGACATGCCCTACCTTTCCGATGGGACCCCCGTGGACATAATCCTCAACCCCATAGGGGTGCCATCCAGGATGAATCTGGGCCAGTTGCTGGAGACTCACCTGGGGATGGCTGCCCATGCCCTGGGGATGAGGGTGATGAGCCCCGTCTTTGACGGAGCAAAAGACATCTCTATTGAAGACGCCCTGGCTAAAGCGTGGATGCTTGGGCAATCCGGGGCTATAGACCCCTACTCGGGGAATGGCGACACCCATGCGGACATGGAGATCGTGAGGAAATGGTTGATCCAGAAGGGGTATGACCCCGAACATGTCCTGAGCGATGAACATCCCGGCGAGGCCCGAAGAGCATGCCTCAGGATCTGGCTCACAGAAGAAGCAGAAGTGGACATCAAGGAAATGTCCGATGAGGACATGTTCCGTGAGGCCATTCGTCTGAGCAAGGAAGGAGGTAAATCGGCGCCAATTCTGGGCAAGAGCATCCTGTATGATGGACATACGGGTGAACCCTTCTACCAACCGGTGACGGTAGGTTATATCTACATGATGAAGCTCATTCACCTGGTGGAAGACAAGATCCACGCCAGGTCCACCGGCCCCTACTCCCTGATAACCCAGCAACCGCTGGGGGGCAAAGCTCAATTCGGAGGACAGCGATTCGGTGAAATGGAAGTGTGGGCCCTGGAATCGTACAGCGCCGCTTACAACCTTCAGGAGATGCTCACCGTCAAGTCCGATGATGTTATAGGGCGAGTCAAGACCTACGAGGCCATCGTCAAGGGAGAGGATGTGGTTCAGCCAGGAGTGCCGGAATCCTTCCATGTGCTGGTGAAGGAGCTCCAAAGCCTGGGCCTCTCTGTAGAGCTGCTGCATGAAGAGGATGACCAGCCTATGCTACAGGATGCAACAGAATCGGTTACGATAGAGGGTGAAATCATAGACGGAGTAAACTGGGTAGACGGAGTGGATGAGAAAAACGGCAACGGCATAGATACAACAGGCGAAACAGACGGAATAAACGAAACAGAGGAGTTGGAGAATGCCCCAGAGTATGGAATTTAACGCGATTCGCATCTCCATTGCTTCCCCAGAGCAAGTCAAGAATTGGTCCTACGGAGAGGTAACCAAACCTGAGACCATCAACTACCGCACCCTCAGGCCGGAGAAGGATGGGCTTTTCTGTGAGCGTATCTTCGGCCCCACCAAGGACTGGGAGTGCTTCTGTGGGAAGTACAAGAAGATCCGCTATAAAGGGGTTATCTGCGACAGGTGCGGCGTGGAAGTGGCCCGCTCCAAAGTCAGGCGGGAACGAATGGCTCATATTCAGCTCGCCGCTCCCGTAGCCCATGTCTGGTTCTCCAAGGGGATCCCCAGTCGTCTGGGACTCCTCCTAGACCTCTCTCCAAGGAACCTGGAAAGGGTCCTATACTTTGCCAAGTACATCATCACCCATATAGACGAGGACAAGCGCTCCAGCTTCATTCAAGCCCTTGAGGACTCCCTGTCCCGAAAAAGAGAAAAAGACAGCGAGCCAGAGTCCCGGCCTGAGGAGGAGTCCGGCAAGACTCCCCACGATGGCTATGCGATATCAGGGGGAGGTGAAGAGGAAACCAATGGGGTGCAGGCCAACTCGGAGATGGATAAGGGTTCAAGCGAAGAGGACATCCAGGCCCAGATAGATGCGCTGGAAGCCTTACACCACATGCAACTCCTCACCGAATCGGAATACCGACAGTTGAGGGACAAGTATGGCGACATCTTCAAGGCCAGCATGGGTGCAGAGGGGATACTGGCCATCCTGCAACAGATGGACCTTGAGTCCCTTAAACTGCATCTCCACGAGGAGTTCGCCTCAACTTCAGGGCAGCGCCGCAAGAAAGCAATCAAACGCCTACGAGTGGTGGAGTCCCTCATCAAGAGTGGCAACGAGGCCCAGTGGATGATCCTCTCCGTGCTGCCTGTGCTGCCACCAGACCTGAGGCCCATGGTGCAACTGGACGGAGGGCGATTCGCCACCAGTGACCTCAACGACCTCTATAGAAGGGTCATCAATCGCAACAACAGGCTGAAGCGTCTGCTGGACCTGGGAGCTCCCGAGATCATCGTACGCAACGAGAAGAGGATGCTCCAGGAAGCTGTGGATGCCCTCATAGATAACGGGCGGGTGGGTAAGGCCATCTCTGGAAGCCATAACCACAAGCTCAAGTCTCTTGCAGACCTCCTTCGAGGCAAACAGGGAAGGTTCCGCCAGAACCTGCTGGGCAAGAGGGTGGACTACAGCGGCCGTTCAGTAATTGTGGTAGGGCCGGAGCTAGCCCTCCACCAGTGTGGCCTTCCCAAGAGAATGGCCCTAGAGCTATTCAAACCCTTTGTAATGAACCGCCTGATCCTGGACGGCCATGTACATAACATCAAAAGCGCCAAGCGCATGGTGGAACGGGTGAGGCCAGAGGTATGGGACATCCTGGAAGAGGTGATAGCCAAAAGACCTGTGCTCCTCAATCGCGCCCCCACGCTGCACCGTCTGGGCATTCAAGCCTTTGAACCCGTGCTGGTGGAAGGCAGTGCCATCAAGATCCACCCCCTGGTTTGCACAGCCTTTAACGCCGACTTCGACGGCGACCAGATGGCGGTGCACGTGCCGCTATCCCGAGAGGCTGTGCAAGAAGCCAGGCAGCTCATGCTTAGTACCCAGAACATGCTGTCCCCCAGTTCAGGAGAGCCCATTGTGACACCCACCCTGGACATGGTGTTCGGCTGCTACTATCTGACCACTGAAGTCCCTGGTGCCAAGGGAGAAGGCTCCAAGCACAACGATTTCGGCGAAGCCAGAATGGCCTACGAGCATGGCGTGGTGGACCTGAGAGCGCCTGTCTTGATAAAGCAGTCCAACAACGGCGCGGGAACAGCCTGGTTCAAGACCACCGTAGGTCGCATCATCTTCAACGAGGTCCTACCCCCCGGGCTGAGCTTCCGCAACCAGATAATGGACAAAAACCTCCTGAAGGACCTGGTAGCCGAATGCCTCCGCGTCCAGGGGAACAAGGCGACTGCGGAAGTGCTGGACAAGATCAAGCGCGTGGGCTTCCACTACGCCGGCCAGTCTGGAACTACCATAGCCATTAACGACATCGAGGTGCCTGCACAGAAGGCCGCCCTATTAGACAGCGCCACCAACAAAATCGAAGGGCTTGAGGAGCAGTTCCAACGGGGCCTCATTACCGAGGAAGAGCGATACAACACTGCCGTACGTATCTGGACAGAGACCAGCGACCAGATGACCAAGGTCATTGAGGACCAACTGCCCACCTATGGCGGCGTCTATCTCATGGCTATCTCCGGAGCCAAGGGTAACATAGCCCAGATAAAGCAGATGGCGGGTATGCGCGGCCTGATGAGCGATCCACGGGGGCGCATCATAGAGCTGCCCATCAAGTCCAGCTTCCGAGAGGGCCTTAGCGTCCTGGAGTACTTCATCTCCACCCACGGAGCACGCAAAGGGCTGGCGGACACCGCGCTGCGGACCGCCGATAGCGGCTATCTCACCCGGCGGCTCATCGACGTCTCCCAGGAGGTCATTATCCTGGAGCAAGATTGCGGCACCACCATGGGCATAACCATTCAGGCCCATTCCGATAGACCCTTGGTGGCCCCCTTCTCCACTCGCATCCTGGGACGCACCGCTGCCAGTGCCGTGGCAGACCCCATTACGGGCGAAACCATCGTTGAGCGCAACGAAGAGATAACTGAGGAGTTGGCAGACAAGATGGTCGCCCTGGATATCGAGGAAGTACATGTGCGGTCCGCGCTGAACTGCGAGGCTCGCAATGGGATGTGCAGTCTGTGTTACGGTCGCAACCCCGCGACCGGCCGGGCAGCGATACTGGGGGAAGCGGTTGGTGTCATGGCCGCCCAGAGCATTGGAGAGCCAGGGACTCAGTTGACCATGAGGACCTTCCACACCGGCGGCATTGCTGGCGTGGACATCACCAGCGGCCTTCCACGGGTAGAGGAGCTATTCGAGGCAAGGTCTCCTAAAGGGCAGGCCTTCCTTGTGGAGATAGACGGCGTTGTGGAAAGGATAGAAGAAGGGGAAGAGCGGCGGGTTCGGGTGAGCAGCACCGAGGAATATCGGGAAGAGTATACACTACCCGCCGGTTATCTACCCCTGGTGGCAGATGGCGAGTGGGTAGAGGCGGGGACTGCTCTGGCCCGTCCGGAAGAGTCGCCTCAGGGAGAGGATGGGGGTGTCCCTCAGCCCCTTCCGGTGACAGCCCGCGTTGCCGGGCGAACCGAAATCGATGGCAATGTCATTACCCTTGTCTGGGAGGAGAAAGAGGAGCGAGAGTATCTGATACCCCCGGCATCCTACCTGTTGGTGGAAGATGGGGCCAAGGTGAACGCGGGGGACCCCCTTACCGCTGGTCCTCTCAATCCCCAGGACATCCTCCGAATCTTGGGGCGGGAGGCAGTGCAACAATACCTTCTGGATGAAGTGCAGAGAGTCTATCGCTCCCAAGGGGTTAGCATCAACGACAAGCACATAGAGGTAATCGTCCGGCAGATGCTGAAAAAGGTCAGAGTGGATTCCCCCGGAGATACCGATATGCTACCCGGCGAGTTGGTTGAGAGGGTGACCTATGAGGACGCTAACGCCAAGGTGCTGGCCGAAGGGGGTGAACCTGCAATGGCCTCACCGGCTCTCCTGGGGGTGACCCGGGCGTCCCTCAGCACAGATAGCTTCCTAGCCGCCGCTTCCTTCCAAGAGACTGCGCGGGTTCTCACGGAAAGCAGCATGAACGGGGCCGTGGATCGCCTGAGGGGACTGAAAGAGAACGTCATAATCGGACGCCTTATACCTGCCAATTTGAACACCTCTCCTGAAGGGCGGGAGCGCCTGGGTCTAGGTGCCAAGGAACGGGAAAAGGATTCCCAGGGTCCCTCTCAACTGACCCTGGAATCCGAGGCCATCCACCACGTCCTGGAGGCTGCACCGGGAGAAGTAGAGTTCTAAGAAGAAGGGCTAGCAGGTGGATGGAGCATGTTCCCTCTTTGACTCTCCGAGGGGGCCATTGATAGAATCTCCCTGTAGGGGGCGGTTAGCTCAGCTGGTTAGAGTGCTGCCTTGACATGGCAGAGGTCACTGGTTCGAGTCCAGTACCGCCCACCATGTGCCTGCAAAAGTTCAGCAAAAATTAACTGATTCTTTATATGTAGTTGGGAACTGTTGCGAAAGGTCAACAGTTCCCAACCTAACGGTCGCCGTGGGAGTAGGCAAGGGTGTGAGGGTAGGCAGAGGAGTTATTGTAGGAGGGAGCGTGACAGTAGGCTGAGGTGTCATGGTTGCAGTAGGCGGAAGAGTAGCTGTTGCGGGTGGTGTAGGTGCTACCGTTGGAGTCTGTGAAACCTTGGCCACTTGCGTAGCCACTGCCGATTGAATGGTGGCATCAACATCTGGCGTCGGATTGGCTTTCGAACAGGACATCACCAACAGCGCAAGAACCGACACCGTGAAGATTCGCATAATACTGCCCCACCACTTGCAATATAGGTTGCTTACCCAGGTAGGTCAACACGACAAGTCTCAAGCCACAATAGGCTTGTACTCCTTGATAGCGTCTTCTGAGTTTACCTGTTCGGCGTAGATGCGGGTCATGGCGAGGCTGCTGTGTCCCAACAGACTGTGTACGTAGAAGCGGATTGACTATCTACCGGTGGCGAGGCTATACTCCCGCCGTCCGGAGTATTATTTGGAGGGAAAGCATGGCTATCACATTGAGCGAGGCGCAGAAGATGCTGGAGGCCGCCCAGGCCACCGCTGATTCCATTGATGTCGAGGTTAGCATCTGTGTTGTAGACCCCCAAGGTGTCCCCTTGGCTTTGGCCCGCATGGATGGCGCACGCTTCTTCTCGGTGGATGTCGCCCGTGGCAAGGCCATGGTCTCCGCTTTCTTTGGCCAGCCCAGCGGCGTGTTTGGAGAGAGGGCGGGTTCTCCCTTCTTCACCGCCCTTAACCAGATGAATGGGGGCCGCCTTTTCTTCGTTCAGGGGGCAATGCCTATCACCAAGGATGGAGAACCCGTCGGTGCCGTCGGCGTCAGCGGGGCCAGCGCTCAACAGGACGAGGACATCGCCAAAGCAGCACTCGCCGCCCTCTAACCTGAAGAATCTCGATGTCGCCATCCCCGCCTAACATAGTCAGCATGCACACAGAGTTTGACGGGACGAAGGCTACGCCAGTAGCTTGATGGCCTGGCTTAGATGGCTGCCTGTGATGGATATGTAGACCTCTGTGGTGGCAAGGTTCTCGTGGCCGAGAAGCTCCTGAATTGCCCGGATGTGCGCTCCCCTGTGGGCCAACCTAGAAACTTGGCCGAAAAGTGGCTATGTAGAGGAGGTGCGCCCTATACTTGGAGCAAACGAAGCGAGGGGGTTAAGCATGCTGGGAGTACGCTCTGACCAGCGAGGCCTTATGGAAGCGGACCATCTCTACCTGGATCATGTGGGTCGCAACTCCTTGTACGGCTTCCTGGCTTCTCTTCGAGGTCAGCTTTTCCGAGACGAGGAGTTTGCCA
>JBDRIA010000002.1:0-2580 GCA_043816345.1 Chloroflexota bacterium | reverse complement strand
GTAGTACGTGTATGTTCGACCTCCAGATGGGCTTGGGAAAGAAGCCATGACTGAACCTTTCGCAAATATCGAAAAGCTGGAAGAAATCGGACAGTTGCAACAGGCCCTCTGGCTGGTGCTGGAGGCAGAGACGGTGGAGTGTCCTATGTGCCTTGCCGAGCAACATGGAGAAGGGGGAGCCTGGTGTAGTCAGCACGATATTGCAGACGGCACAGGCCGCACCCCTGACCCCAGCATGGCCCCGCTCCTAGAGGTGATAAGGGAGAAGTGCCCCTGTCAGAAAGACGGTACTCTTGCCGATTGGAGGTTGTTGCATCACGACACTCAGACATCGTGCAAGGGCACAGGCTACGTCCTGCGGGACTGGTCGGAGACGCCAGAGGGAGCGTTGGCTGGGGCGGGCTACAGAGCTATGAGGGCTTTGCACCTACAAGACCCTTCTCTGGCAACCTTTAGGTTCGTAGAACTCTGGTGGTCTGACATGCGGTCTGACGCCAACCCAGACCCCGCTACCCTCAAGGCGATGCTGGCTGCGGTGCAGGCGCAGAGAAAGGGAGGGTGAGATGCCACAAGCAAGGATAAAGCTACTCATTGGTGGTCGAGGTAGCGGTAAAACCCATCGGTTGATTGAGAACGCTATTCGATATTACCCCCATTCCATCATATTCTGCTTTAACGAAACAGAGGCTTTCCGATTACGCCAGCAGGGATTAAAAGCACAGTCTATTCACCACAAAGATGCCTTGTATCCAAACAGGCAATATCAGTTCGTAGGATTGGATAATTGGCTTTACATGGATGACCCAATGGGGATACTAACAAGATGGTGGCAAAGGTCTGAGCAAATAATAGCCACTACTGACATGCCCTTTGAGGTTGAGTATTTGGACAGCAATGCTTGGGAAATGAAAGCCGAGGCCAACATGGACAGGGTAGAGGCCGAGCAGGACGCCAAGGCATACGAGAGAGAGGGAGGCTGAGATGCCCAAGTATCGCAAGCTACCCGTAGTTGTCGAGGCAGTGCAATGGTGGCCTGGCGACCAAGTTGAGGGCGTAGTTGAAGGAACATACCAAGATGGGCCATTTGAGGGCCGTAAGTTTGCAGTGATAGTAACGCTAGAGGGCGAGCACATGGTTAGCCCCGGGGACTTCATAATCACGGGGGTCAAGGGCGAGCGGTATCCCTGCAAGCCCGACATATTCGACGCTACGTACGAGTTGGAATAGGAGGGTGAGGATGAGCAATGAGCAGATAAGGAGGCGAAGTGACAACAGGAACCTGCGGACGTTGTAATGCCAAAGCTGTCGAGATGGTAACGATGGACGGGGCTGTTATTAAGGTATGTCCATTCCACTATGATGTGGCTATCAGTCACGGATGGAAGCGGTGGGTAAAGGAGGCGCAGGGAAGTAGCCCAACGGCCGGGAGCACTGGAACAGAAGGACAAGAAGGAGAAAGACGATGACTAATCCTAGTAGGACAGAGCAGAAAGACTCAGGGAACTTCATGGGGTTCTTCTTGAGGCACCAAGAGGCTCACAGGATTCTTGAGAATTCACGTCAGGGTTTCAAGGAACTAAGTGAGGGTAAAGGAATCCCTTTGTCTCAGGTCAGAAAGGACTTGGGGCTAGAGCAGGCCCCTGCAGGAGCTACTGGAGACGGTAACGCAGGAGCGAGATACGCTAGAACATATAAAAAGGAGGTGCAGTAATAGTTGACAAATCAGAGGAACTGTGATAAACTGGTAGTAATCTAAAGAAGGAGGTAGACATTGGCAGATAAATGGGGTGGGCCAGTTGAACTGGTCACAATCAAGGGCCTGGTGGATTCCGCAGAGGTAGTGGAGTCCGGGTATAAGGATGCCGAGGGGCAAGCTAAGAAGCAGGTGAAGTTGTCTCTGGTGGATGTGGTGCTCACCAATACCGATGGGTCGGAGCGGGTGCCAGAGGGTGGGACGTATACTCTCTATGTGCCCAACGCAGGCAAGGGTTCCAATATCTTCTATGCGAGTATACGGAAGCTATCACCGAGCACGCCGGCGGATGATATTCTCACGGCCGTCGAGGGTAAAGTAGTGACCTTTGCGTTCTCTCGGAATGAGATAACCCTGAAAGACGGCAAGCAGGTGTCGATGCGGATATATGCAGTGGCGGCTATCGGGGATGACACAGCAGCCGTGGAGCCCGTGGAGGAGTCAGTGGTAATGGCACTACTGCAAGGGAAAACCCCGGCGGAGGTGGCAAGGGTGCGGGCACAGTATCCACCGTTTACCGGTGACTTGGCGAGTAGGTTAGCGGTGCAGAGGAAGTGGCCGGAAGTCGGGTTCGAGGATGGGAAATATCGAATAGTGTAAGGGATATTGGAAGGCTGCCTGATGGAAGTGTCCGGGAGGACGCTCCCAGGAGGAGAAAGTCGCTGGCAGTAACTCATTCTGTCAGTGGATGAATGGCAGCAGCGGGGCCGTGGGTTCAGTTCCGTGAGGGTGGTGGGGCTGGTAGGACAACCGTTTCGCCAGAGGTGGTACCCCGGTGGCACCACAACTGGCTAGACCAAACGGAGAGGCTGATGGCCGCTAGTCTG
>JBDRIA010000001.1:0-12583 GCA_043816345.1 Chloroflexota bacterium | reverse complement strand
CGAGTCCGACTCTCCCTCGTTCTGGGCCGTGACTCTCCGCAGATGTTCAAGCACCTTCTCCACCGCTTCATGGTAGGCCCGGAACAGGGTATCGCATGTGTTTGCGTACACATCCCTGAGAGGGTGTCCCTCAAGCTCCCGGGGGACGTGATAGTGGCCCTGACCCAGCACCTGGTATCGTGAGGACTTCTCGGTGTAGGAGGCCAGGCGATTGTCCTCCAGGGTGTCGCAGGCTAGGCGTGAGATGTTCTCCACCGCCATGTGGATAATGGCGTGCTCCGCCACCGAGGCGTGGCCGTAGTTGACGACCCACCGCTCGTGGAAGTCCGCCGCCTTCTCCGCGCTGACAATCTTGGCTATTTCGTCGAAGGGCCGGGGATCGCGGGAGGTCATGGCGAAGACCACCGCGATCTGCTCCTCCGTCAGCTCCCGGGGGTCCAGGGGATATATGCGCCGAGATAAGTCCATAGGTGGCGGCCTCCGCAATTGGTGTCTCAATAATAGGCTACTGGGGAGGCAAAGTGCAAAGGTTGAACAGGACAATTCCTTTTGGTAGTTGGGGAGCTTCGAGGCGAGGAATGTTATTTGGGAGTTGTTGTAATTTCACATTCCGTAATCGCATTCGTGCTTTATCTGGTCGAGCACTGCCACTAACTCACTCTCTGATAACCCACCCTCTGTGGTGGCGTTCTGGAAAACACCACGGCGAGATGAATATGCTCTGTCGACGATTGGCCTGCCACTAGGGAGAACAGCTAGTGCTTCGAGGTTCTGCAAGAACGCAATATTGACATCCCAGTCGTTCCAACGAGAGCGCGAACGGGTAGCCCAATTCCATAAGGTATCTGCTACCTGAAAGTCAGCGGCAGTAGATTTCAAATTGGGATAGTTAGCTGAGTGGGTTATGCAACTTTTGCCAATCTGCCCCGCGGCAAAGGCAACCTCACGGAATGATGCCACCAAATCGTTGTCAAGGAGGATACGTGCCATAATGCTTAACTCGCTCAGTGCCTCGTGTACAGAGGTCTCTCTGCCATGCGCACAAGCATTTGATCCTAGTTGTCCGATTTCACCAAGCGCATGAAATGCGGGATCTCCCAGCTTCTGTCTCGAGGCACCAGCGCAAAGTATGCGAAGGTGATAGTAGATTAGATTAAGACTGACATCCTCAGCACCATTTTCCAACAGTTCCATGCCAATACTTCTTAGCGAGTGTATCGTGGAGCTAACTACCTGCTCTCTGCCTTTGTTCGCGGCCGATTCTCCAAGATTCTTTAATGCCTCAGACACATCATTGCTGAGACTGCTATGTTTGTGGGCCAATGAACGCCCGAGCTCATCTAGTGCCGCGATAACCAAAGAGGGAGCGGAGGGATCGTCTAGCACTCTCAACCCTGTGTCATTGAGCCGGTTTATGATGCGGTATGCGGGGCCAGAGGCTTCGTTTGGAGTTTGCTGGGCAGCGATATCCTCAGCAACAGAACTCATAGCGTGGATTGCCAAATCAAAGGAATCTAAGTCATGGCCCTGGAATGCCCCCATGGTTATGTTATCAAGGATTGTCACAGCCGAATCTGCGTTTTCTCGTGATGCATAGCTGGGCTTGGTTCCATATCCTGATATTGCCGTCTCCTTAAGACGGCCAATTATGAATTCCATGCTTAGGCGTCTTTTCAAAACCACAAAGTATGGGAACAACAATGCTAGGCAGAGGATTGCCAGCAACAAAGACAGGCGTACTCCTGTGAGCCAGAAGTTCCCCATCAGAAGGAAAAGTGGGACGGCAGTTCCAAATATGTATAACACAAGGTAAGGCCCCCACCACCACCCGAAAACCTGGGTAAATGCCCTGTGTGCGTATCTTGTGGCTAGCTGCCCGGCCAATAAGGACAGGGTCAATACTAGAGCCAGAATTGTGGCCAGTACTTGAGCCTGTGTACTCAGCAGGTAATGTAGGGAATCTGAGTCTCCTGGTACTTTTGAGAATCCTAGCCCCCAGATGAGAATAGCTGAGGCTACTAGAACGGCTAGTAGTACTAGGACGGTAATTATTCTGGGTGCTGGGACAGCGTCCTTATACGCCAGGCTAATTGTTGCTAAAAGGCCTTTAACCTTGTCCATTTGGGCCTACTTCATTACCTGTTTCGTTCACCTGAACTCGGCAAATCCCTTGATCTACTTGATAAGGCGTCTTCTCATCATGCGCAAGGCCAGGACCAGGAAGAAGGCCAGGAACCCCATCATCACCAGGAAGGAACCCAGGAGATCCCAGTCCAGCTCCCCGAAGGCCAGCCCCCGTACCAGGCGGGCCGAGGAGGTAAGGGGCAGAAACCAGGCCAGGGTGGGCAACGGAGAGGGAAGCTGGCTCAGGGGAAAGAAGACGCCACTGAAGAACCACATGGGGGTGATAAAGAGGGTGAAGAAGCTGTTAAGGCTGTTTATATAGGGAACCAGGGCGGTGACGGTGATGGCTATGGAGGCAAACATCAGCCCCACGATGAAGGAGACGGGTATTATCAGTATCGCCCAGGGGGACGATACCAGGCCCAGGATGTAGGTAAAGCCCAGTATTGCGGTAGCCGTGAGTGCGGAGCGGGTGGCGCCCCAGGCTATCTCTCCCAGCACCAGGTCCTCCACGCTGATCGGGGTGACGATGATGCCATCGAAGATCCTGTGGGTCTCCATGCGCAGGTAGGTAGAGTAAGTGCACTCAAAGACGGCGTGGAACATGGCGTAGCTGGCTATTATTCCGGGAGCCACGAACTCACCGTAGCTCTTGCCGTTGATGTCTTCAACGTACGCGCCCAGCCCAAATCCCAGGGCGGTCAGGATAACCACGGGCTCCGCTACAATCCCCCCGACCTCGGTCTTCCAGAGACGTAGGAATACGTCCCTGTTACGTTGCCATACCCTGGCAGCCCTGTAGGAGGGAAGGATCATTCCTCTTTGAGCTCTCTGCCAGCCAGTCGGAGGAAAACGTCCTCCAGGTTAGACGCTCGTACGACTGCTTGCTCCTCCTCCAATTCAGATGCCCTGGAGTTGACCGTTCCATTGGGGGAGAATATGTAGAGGGTGTCCCCGTACTCCTCTACCTCCATCCCACACTGGCGTGCCGTCTCGGTCACACGGCTGGCCCTTTCGCCAATGGAGGGAACCTCCACTACCCGGTCACCCACATAGCGACGCACCAGGTCTCCGGGTGCTCCCTGGGCCAGTATCCTGCCCTGGTCCATTATCACCAGCCGGTCACACAGGCGAGTTGCTTCCTCCATGGAGTGGGTACAGAGGAGCATGGTGATGCCCTGTCCCTTCAGGGTAATCAACTTCTGCCATACCAAATGGCGTGTCTGGGGATCAAGGCCAGAAGTAGGCTCGTCCAGCAAAAGCACCGAGGGCTGATGTATGAGGGCACGGGCCACTAGTAGGCGACGCTTCATGCCCCCGGATAGGGTGTCAATACGGTGGTGTGCCTTCTCCCCCAACTTGAACAGAAATAGGGCCTCCCAGGCTCGGGTGAGGGCCGTGGTGGAGTCCATGTCGTAGTAGCGGGCATAGGCCATCAGGTTTTCCAGGACCGTCAGATCCGTGTCCAGGTTCTCTTCCTGGGGCACCACTCCAAGGAGGGCTTTGACTCCGCGGGGGTCCGTTGCCACCGATTTGCCCTCCATCAACAGCTCCCCAGAAGTCACGGGGGATACACAGGAGGCCATCTTGAGGGTGCTGGTTTTTCCTGCGCCATTGGGCCCCAGGAGGCCAAAGCACTCTCCCCGGTATATATCCAGATCAATGCCGTCGACTGCCAGGGTTTCCCCGTACCTCTTCACCAGTTTTCTGGCTCTGACTGCTAGCTCCAATGTATCTCCCACGAGCATGCTGATGTGATGATACACCAGGTGTAAAGAACAGGGGAAGAGGCTCCTCCTGCTACATAGGAGGTGACGGGATTATTCGATGCGGGCCTTGCCTTGCGATGGAAGGGGCTGAAGAGTAGGGTTTAGAAGCTAGCCTGTTCCTCGATGTCATCCCTGGAGAAAGAGATTCGTTCATCATCGTCGGAGGGCGGCGCGGCAATGATGGCCTCTCCTTCCTCATCCCAGTCGATGATGGGGGGCTGTTCAAGGTCCATTTCTTCCTCTTCCAGGTCCATGTCTATAGGCAGGGGAGGAGCTCCCAGGTGGGAGTAAATCCCCCCCGCCGACTGTCTGTTGGGGAAGGACGCTGTGCCGTACTGGCTGCGATGCTGATAGGTCTCCTTGATCATGATGACCAGGCTTTGCTCCTGTACGGAGGTTATGGCGGCGGTATATCTGTTTCCGCCTTGGATCAGTCTTACAAGGCGCTGGCCGAGCTTGGGATCTATCTCTCCCAGATACTGTCCTTCAGGACTCTCCACCATCAGCCCGTCGCCGGATATCCTGAACTCTACGGCATCCCCGGGCGCCATGCGCAGGTGACCTCCGCTGGGGGGAAGTTTCTTTAGAGAGGCCGTTGCGGTTTTCCCGCGCTCTTCTATGAAAAGCTGTGGGGTTACCTTTGAGCCCTGCTTTGGCACGGCGGCTTCCTCGTTAAGGTGGGTCAGTCTTTGCAGGTTTTTCCTGGCTATGCCATTGGCCGGGGATATCTCCAGTGCTTGGTGGAAGGCATCCTTGGCCTCTCTATACTGACCCAGCTCGAACAGCGCTTTTCCCAGGCGGTTGTATGCCTCCACATCCCTGGGAAATTCTCCGACAATCTCTCGGTTCAAAGCCACCGCCTCTTCCCAGCGGCTTCCTAAGGCCAGGGTAATGGCATCCTTTGCCTTGTCTCTTCTTATACGCGCTTTGTCTTCGCTGTTGAGGTTCATTTCCAATACCCTACCTGTTATACAGGGAGATGATTGTATACCCGTTGTCAAGGGGTTTGCAATCCCCCATTGGTCACCTAGTGCCTTTCTTAACCTCTTGTTTATAAGATTCCGTGGAAGGCCGGGGAATTTCGGGGCCCGACAACGAGTAGACTTGGCACTTTGGCAAGGGGACAGCGTGGCGAGCAGGCCGAATACTGCCGCTCATCCTGAGATGTCGAATGAGGAGCGGTAGCAAGAGAACACTCCGGGGAAGGAGTTGGTCTGGCATGTTGAGATTGTCGGAGGCCTTGTTCCCTTAAGGGCTCGGGGGTTAAGGTCGGCCCGCCTTCTGAGAGAGGTTCCCATATCTGCCCCTGATGGAGCTCCATCGCACCGAAAGCAGGTCTTTGAGCATGAGGAAGCTATCTCTCAGGGGCTTTACTTTGCTACCTTCGTGGTAGTACCAATCAACGGGCACTTCTTTAATGCGCATATCCAGCCTCTGGGCCAGGAAGAGGATTTCGACGTCGAACCCGAAGCCGTGGCCTCGCTGCAGGGGGAAGAGGGCTTCTGCGGCCTGGGCTTCAAAGCATTTGAAGCCGCACTGGGTATCGGAAAAGCCCCTCACGGCCAGGAGCCGTACCATGCCGTTGAATGCGCGCCCCATGAGGTGACGGCCGATGGGTTCGTGAAAGCGTTGGGCTCCGGGGGCTTCTCGGGAGCCGATAGCTATGTCGAAGTCGGTGAGACAAGGCGGGAGGAACCTCTCCAGATGCTCGATGGGCATGGAGAGGTCGGCGTCGGCAAGAAATCTGTACTGCCCCCGCGCCTCAATCATGCCCCCCTTTACCGCCCATCCCTTTCCTCCGTGGCTAAGCCTGACCAGGCGTATCCCCGAGTTTTCTCTGGCGGCAGCCTCTACTAGGCTGGCGGTCCTGTCCTGGCTGCCATCGTCCGCCACAACCACCTCCCAGGAGTAGCCCTGGCCCTGTACATAGCGCACCACGGTGTCCAGGGTTTGGGCAATCCGCTCCTCCTCGTTGTAAGCGGGGATAACGATGGAGAGGAAAGGCTGTGCCAAGGGGTCAAACCACCTTCCGCCGATTCTTACTCTGCCTGGTCCAGCTGGAAGGCCCGGTGCAGGGCGCGTACGGCGTCCTCCACCCTGTCTTCGGCCACAATGCAGGTGATGCGTATCTCCGAGGTGGTGATCATCTCGATATTCACGTTGGCCTCGTACAGGGCGCGGAACATACGGGCTGCATAGCCGGGGTAGTTCTGCATACCCGTTCCCACTATGCTGACATTCCCCAGGTGGGCGTCGCTGATGCAGCCCCTGGCTCCCATGCCCTGGGCCACCGGCTGCACGATTTCCATAGCGGCCTCCAGGTCTCCGCGAGCCACTGTGAAGGTGAGGTCCGTGATGCGCTCCACTCCGGCGTTCTGAACAATGGTGTCTACGCTTATTCCCTTCTCCGCCAGGGGCTCAAAGAGGGTAGCAGAGATTCCCGGCCTGTCCGGCACCCCCAGCACGGTTATCTTGGCCACGTTTTTGTTGTGGGCTATTCCCCTTACTCGGCTTCTCGTTTCCATTGGGGCCTCTCAGTGAATAAGTGTTCCCGGCGCATCCGTGAAGCTGGAGGCCACAAGGATGGGTATGTTATATATCGCCCCCAGCTCGATAGAGCGGGGGTGCATCTTTGCACCGTGGAATGCCAGCTCCAGCATCTCATCGTAGTCTATCTCGTCCAGCTTTCGGGCCTCAGGCACTACTCGTGGATCGGCGGTGTAGATGCCCTCCACATCGGTGTAGATCTCGCAGACCTTTGCCCCAAGGCCGGCGGCCAAGGCCACCGCTGTGGTATCCGACCCTCCTCGGCCCAGGGTGGTGATGTCCATCTCCTCGGTAATTCCCTGGAACCCGGCAACGATGACGATCTTATCTTCCCCCAGTTCTTTCAGGATGCGCTGGGAGTCTACGGTGACTATCCTGGCCCGGCTGTATTCCGTGTCAGTGCGGATGCCTGCCTGCCCTCCGCTTAAGCTGATAGCCTGGTATCCCAGGGAGCGAAGAGCCATGGTGACCAGGGTGCATGAGACAATTTCCCCTGTGGAAAGAAGGAGGTCTAGCTCCCGCTCGTCGGGTTTCTCGGTGACGGTGTAGGCCTGTCGTATAAGCTCATCGGTGGTGTTGCCCATGGCAGAGACCACCGCTACCACCTGGTTGCCCCCGTCCTTGGCTCGTGCAATACGGCGCGCCACGGCTTTGATTCTCTCGGCATTGGCCAGGGATCTGCCCCCATATTTCTGTACGATCAAGCTAGTCATGGTGTTTCCATCACTCCGTCGACACAACGTGGGCCCCCAACGAGGAGAGCCTGACTATCTTGAGGCTGCCCGAGACCCCCGCCTTGCCCGCGGCGTCGGACATCTCGCGTCCAATGGTTATGGCACTGGAAGTGGCCAGAGCCAGGACGCTGGAGCCACCTCCGGAGAGGAAGACTCCCAGAGCCCCGGCGTCCTGGGCGGCGCGAAAGATGTGCTTCATGGCGGGGAACATCTTCTCTCTAGCGGGTTGGTGTAGCCGGTCCTGGGTGGCCACCCTTAGATTCTCGAACCGCCTCGTAGATAGGGCATTTACCAGCAGGGCTACCCTCCCCAGATTATACACAACGTCCTCTCGGCTGACCATTCCTGGCAGGATGGCTCTGGCCTCTTGGGTAGCCATAGGCACGTCGGGCACAAAGACCACCGCCATCAGGTCTGGAGGTAGGAGTACGGTATCTGAGATGATCTTGTCCTCATCCTGGGCCACCACCTGGCAGCTTCCAAACAGGGCCGGTGCCACGTTGTCTGCGTGGCCCTCCAGCCTTGCAGCCAGTTGCAGAAGGGACTGTTGTGCAAGGGGACGCGAGCACAGGGTGTTGGCCGCCATGATCCCTCCCACTATAGCGGCAGCGCTGCTCCCCAGGCCGCGAGCCAGGGGTATCCGGTTCTTGCACAGAATAGATAGGGTTGGAGGGTCCTCCCTGGCTTCACGAAAGAGGGCCTGCGCAGCCCGGAAGACCAGGTTGTCCTCCGTCGTGCTCAGGGTATCCGCTCCCTCTCCCAGGATGCGTATCTCCAGAGAAGGGGATACATCCATGCGGACGTCGTTCCACCAGTCCAGGGCCATACCCAGGCAATCGAAGCCTGGGCCCAGGTTGCCTGTGGTGGCGGGAACTCGTACAGTGACCTGGCGTCGCTCCATAGCAGGAGTATACAGGGCGTCTAGCTGTGATTCAAGAAAAGGGGGGGGCCATCGAAGAGTGCTCAGGCATCACGCAATTGGTCGGAAGAGGCCTGCCCGATCAACAAGTTCCAAGGGTGTCAGCGCCTCCTCCGCCTTCCGGAGGCTGACCCCCCGGATATCCGGGACCTTATCATCAGCCCTATGCCAAGACCATCGGATCGGGCCAGGTGGCCTACGTCGGCCGGTGCCGAGTAGACAGCACATAACCGGACAGGATTTGCTCGGTGGTTGCATAGGTGCCGTACAGCGTTGAGGGTGGGGGTACGTGTAAAGCAAGCGCTCTAACCAACTGAGCTAATCGCCCCTGTTTGATGCAGAGTGGTGCGCTTGGTGGGACTTGAACCCACGGCCTCAGCCTTCGCAGGGCTGCGCTCTATCCAAACTGAGCTACAAGCGCGCTGAACGTGGCGCTCAGGGGAAGATTCCGGGGAACTTCTCTTTCCTCTGTTCCTCCGTCTCATCGAGGCTTTCCACCGTGTCCAAGACGGGGATGCACCTATCACCATATCATCTTACCCCGTGATATGCCGTCACAGCAAGTATGTGTGCTCAATCAGAGAGCACGGCCGATGTTTGGGAGAGGCAAAAGGGTGTACAATACAAGTGTGTTCTTTTTCACACAATAAAGGCAACTTCCACAAGCTTGTGGCATCTTCTCCTAGTGAGGACAGCGCCGCTGTATTGCCGTAGGCAACATTGGGAGAGTCTTCAGGAGAACTTCAGTCTGTATCATTCGTTTAGGAGGAGTCGGCTATGCCAAACAAACTCAATCCGGATCGCAAGGATGTGTTGCTGGCTCCAGAGCGTCGCGATCTGTTGGACCCAGACCGTGTCATCTCCATGATCCCACTGAGGCCGTACCATAGAGTGGCGGACATCGGCTGCGGTCCGGGCTATTTCGCCGTCCCCCTGGCCAAGTATGTCAACCAGGGGAAGCTTTACGCCCTGGACATGCGGGAAGAGATGCTAGAGGCATGCCGCCAGCGTCTATCTGCAGTGCACCTGAGCAATGTAGAGGTGCTCCACTATGGAGCGAAGAAGCTGCCCCTGGATAACGACAGCGTGGACGGAGCTTTCATGGCCTTTGTACTTCATAAGGCCGGGGACAAGGAAGGCCTCCTGGCGGAGGCTCAGAGATTGCTCGAAAGGGGTGGCTGGCTTGCTGTCCTGGAGTGGTACAAGCAAGCAATGGAGGAAGGACCTCCTCTGGAAGATAGGGTGAGTGAGGAAGAAGCCAAGGAGTTGGGAGAGAAGGCTGGGCTTCGCTTTGTGAGCCAGCGGGACCTAAACGGCAAGAACTACCTGGTACTGTTCAGGAAATAGTGCTGACCATGGCTGGCTGCGTGTAGCTTATGTGGATGGACATCATCCTGTGACGCACAACGTGGGTGCAGTGCACACCAGTTCCCTCATCTCGGACGCGGCAAAATCAAGGCCGCTCACATGGGCGCACCCAGATGCGAGCGGCAACGCCGTAACCCAGGGATTCCTCCCCCTGCTCGGTCTTGATGGTAATTATCCCTCGGTGAGGGCTGGCCTCTACCACCGTGACTGTTCTCCGAGGCAGAACGCCCTGCTCTACCAGGAACCGTAGTAGCTCAGGGTCTTCCTCCGGAACCCGGTCGACGCAATAATCGGTTCCCGGGTGCGCCTGGTCCAGGGTCAACCTTGGCCCTGGAGGGGGAATGTACCCACTGCCAGGGATGGGCCCTCCAAAGGGACTAGTGGTGGGATTTCCCAGCCTCTCCCTGATCTTGGCCTCCAGGTCAGGGGATATGGCGTGCTCCAGCCTGTGGGCTTCTACATGGGCCTTGTAGATGTCCAGTCCCAGCAGGTCCACCACCATTCTCTCCGCCAGCCTGTGCCGCCGTACCATCCCCTCGGCTCGGGCTATGCCTAGTGGAGTCAGCTTCACCTCTTTATCTGGGGTCAGTTCTAGCAGACCTTCCTTGGCCATCCTGCGTACCATACCCAGGACCGATGGCAGAGTGGTGCCCAGCCCTTCTCCCGAGGGGAGGCTCTTTAGGTATTCTGCAATCCGACCAGCGGTAGCTCTTAGTCCCTCTTCCCCCAGTATATACAAAGAAAGAAGGTAATTCTCTGCCACCGGGGACAACCGTTCTGGGTTGGTCCGTCTGCGGCCAGACTCTCTTGGGGGTTCTCTGCTGGTTCTAGCCATGGCTTACCTCGTTCCTAAAATAGCTCCCACTGTGAGTTACGTCAAGGATATGCGCTGGTTCTACCTGAAAGAGCAAGGGTTGTGGCGAAAATAGAAACGTGGGCCTTGACACCAGGTGTGTAGTATGGTATCACTAATACAGTTGGTGCATACTAATCATTATACAATGTATAGCAATGGTCTGCGGCTACATACATATAACAAGTACCGTTTAGCTTGGGCGAGCGTAGGGAATATATAAAAAGGTAATGCCTACATTGTCAACAGGTGAAGTTTTAGCAGGCAGGAGACGCTAAATGGACGATGAGTCTGGAGCAGTAACCACGCTTGCCACCATGCCCAGTAGACACGTTGGGGTTGTGGTCGAAATTCAGGGCGGACGTGCTATGACAGCTCGCTTACAGGCCCTGGGCATACGGCCAGGTAGGCGAATCCTCAAGTTGAGCAACATACTGATGCATGGACCGGTGATGCTTGAGGTCGATAGAACACAGGTGGCCGTGGGGTTCGGTATTGCCCGGAAGATCACTATCCGCCTGGTTAGAGCTGGTTAGAGCCGATGCGAATACTGTTGATGGGAAACCCTAACGTAGGGAAGAGTGTAATCTTCTCTCGCCTCAGCGGATTACGGGCCACAATATCCAACTATCCCGGCACCACCGTATCATTCTTACGCGGCTTCATGAAGCTTGGCGACGAACGGGCTGAGGTAATAGACGCTCCCGGCACCTACAGCTTGGAGCCCTGCAACAGGGCCGAGGAGGTGGCTTGCGAACTGGTACCCACGGGCGACCTGGTAGTCAACGTGGTGGACGCCGCACACCTGGAGCGCAGCCTGTACCTCACCCTTGAACTCCAGGAGAGGCGCATCCCTATGGTACTGGCGCTAAATATGTGGGATGACGCGGGGCACCAGGGCATCAACGTCAACGTGCTCGGCCTAGAGCGGCTTCTGGGTGTACCGGTGGTCCCCACGGTGGCAGTGACTGGAGAGGGTATCAAGGACCTGGTCCTGCACCTTCAGGAGGCTAAGGCCGGTGACGGGTTGCAGCGGGGTGCCGATGAGCGCTGGGCGGAGGTTGGCCGCATCCTGGGCCAGGTGCAGCAGATAGCACACCGGCACCACACCTGGCAGGACAGGCTGCACGATGCCTCGGTGCACCCGGTGGGTGGAATTGGGATTGCCGCCGCAGTCCTCTTTGGATCTTTCTGGCTAGTCCGTCTGATTGGCGAGAGCATCATAGGCTACATCACCAACCCCCTCTTCGACGGCTTGTATGGGCCCGCCATCCTGCGCCTCAGCTCCCTATTGGGTGGACACGGCTTCTTGCACGACGTGCTGGTGGGCAAGCTTGTCGAGGGCGACATCGACTTCACGCAGTCCTTTGGAGTGCTTACCACTGGTGTCTATATCCCCATTGGGGCGGTGTTGCCTTACGTTATCACGTTCTACCTGGTGCTTGGGCTTTTGGAGGACACCGGGTACCTGCCCAGGCTCGCGACGCTGCTGGACAACCTTATGCACCGTGTAGGGCTTCACGGCTACGCCATAATACCCACCTTGCTGGGCCTCGGGTGCAATGTGCCGGCCATACTGGCCACGCGCATCCTGGAGAGCCAGAGGGAGCGCTTTATCGCCGCGACCCTCATCTCTGTTGCCGTACCCTGTGCCGCCCTTCAGGCGATGGTCATCGGCCTGGTTGGCGACAGGGGGATGCAATACGTCGCACTGGTATATGGGACCCTGTTCCTGGTGTGGCTTGTCCTGGGCAACATCCTCAACCTGGCTATCAGGGGCTTCCGCCCGGAGCTTATCATCGAGATGCCCCCGTACCGTCTCCCCCCTTGGCACACTGTGCTGCTCAAGCTCTGGACGAGGGTGCTCGGGTTCGTAAGAGAGGCGGTACCGTTCATCTTGCTGGGAGCCCTCGCCATCAGCGTGCTAGACTACTTCGGCGCCTTCGATGTGGTAGCCAAGGTGGCGTCGCCGCTGGTGACGGGGGTGTGGGGCCTGCCACAGGATGCTACTGCCGCTGTGGTCATCGGCTTTCTGCGAAAGGACCTGGCGCTGGGGATGCTCCAGCCCCTCAACCTTAGTACGGCTCAGTTGGTCACCGGAGCCGTGGTCCTGAGCGTCTTCTTCCCCTGCGTAGCCAGCTTTCTGGTGCTGGCAAGAGAGCTGGGGGTGCGAGACCTCCTTAAGGCGATGGGTCTGATGGTGGCGGTGGCGGTGGTAGCGGGTGGCCTATTGAACCTAGCACTGTAGTCGGCCTGGCCAACGTAGCCA